>WFRT01000001.1 GCA_015486445.1 Pseudomonadota bacterium
CCCTCGCCCCCTTTCTCGAGGAAGAGCCGCGCAGACTTTTGATGCCTAGATTGTCCAGCAGGTCGGATATGTACTGGCCGTCCCGGGAGGGACTGACGACGGCCACGGTTCGCCGCCGGACCTCGTCCGGAAAGATGATCGGGAAAAAGAGCAGCCGGTTGTGCCAGGTTACGGTGATGTGGCTTTCAACATCAGGCAGGTAGCCGTGCGGATCTATGATTGCAACCCGCAGCAGGAATTTTTTAAAAAATCTCAGTTTCAGGGCCAGGATAACGAATACCCAGTTCGGCAGTTTGTCGATGCGGCGAAACTTTTTGGGGATTTTCATGGAAACCGGGAACTCTCCGGAAACAGTCGCTGCTTAGGTAAGGAAAGATAAGAATAAAGCCTTTTCGGACTATTATCAGCTTGACCTGGGCTTGTCAATTTCCTGTATTTTTCCGATTTATCTGTGCTAGAATATTGTGGTGTTTTTTATGAATGTCGAATTTTGCCAGCGACTGGAGAAAACTTTATGGAAGCGGAAAAGAAAAACCAGCGTCACGGGTTGATCATCATCAATACCGGCAACGGCAAGGGCAAGACCACGGCCGCCCTGGGAACCGCGTTTCGGGCCCTGGGCCAGGGTTTCAAGGTGGCCATGGTCCAGTTCATCAAGGGGGGATGGCGTTATGGCGAGCTCAACGCCGCCGAGAAGTTTGAAAACTTTTTCATCGAGCCTATGGGTCACGGTTTTCTCAAGCTCGGAGATGAAAATCCCGATCCCGCCGACTGCGAGTTGGCGGAACGGACCTGGCGGCGCTGTGCCGAGCTGATTCTCAGTGACCAGTACGATCTCGTGGTCTGCGACGAAGTCAACTACGCCTTGAGCTACAGGCTGCTGCCGGTGGAGATGGTGATCGACACCTTGAAGCGGAAGCCGCCCCGGGTGCATGTCATTCTCACCGGCCGCGACGCCCCGGCCGAGTTGGTGGAACTGGCCGACCTGGTTACCGAGATGCGCGAGATCAAGCATCCCTTCCAAAAAGGCATCAAGGCCCAGCGCGGGATCGAGTTCTGATGGCCACGGTCGCGGGTTTCCTGGGTTACGTCAACTACCGGGAACCCTTTCTCGGCAAGGCCCTCGACTACCTGCTGGGCGCCGGTCTCAAGGGGGGGGAGAAAGAGCTGCTTGAAATTGTCATGCCGGAACCTTCAACCGCGGCCGAACTGGTGGCTGCGGCGGAAAAACGGCTTGGTGAATATGCCCGCGACTTTTTCACCCGGCGGCTGCGGGTTGCCGTGACTTTACAGTCGGCCCCGGGTACGGAGCTTAAGCTTTTTCCCGTCGAAAATTCCAAGGCCTGGAACCAGGTGGTCTACTTTCTCCCGCTCGACGACGGCTGCGAGGAGTGCGTGGGCCCGGGCTTTGCCGCCCTGGTGATCGGCAAGCCGGGCTATCGTGACCTGGCCAAAAGGGTTGCCCGCTGCCCCGACCCGGCGGCCCTGGTCGGGGAGTGCGGCGGTGAGTTTTTCCGGGCCCGGGAACTTGCCGGGGTTGTCGATCATGCCGTGCCCCGGGCCCGGGCCCGGCGGGGGATAGTGCACCTTGTAACCCTCTGTCGCGGGCTAGACGACGCCCTGGCCCTCGACTACGCCTGTGCCCGGCTCAAGGAGTTCGGCACCCCGGGTCACGAGGGGCCGCTGGAAATCCGGACCCGGCTCGGCCGCCTGCACCTGGTTTTCCCGGGCCAGTTCTGCAGCGGCCTCTCCCTGGTCCATCGCCTGGCCGGAGCGTGAGGTAAAAAGTTTGAAGCACCTGTCTGTCTGCCGCCGCCCGGAGCATTCCCCGATCGTTTGCCGGTGGCGCTGTTTAAGTCTCATCCTGCTTTTTGTCCCGCTGCTGTTTCCGGGTTCGGTCCAGGGCCGGGTGGTGATCGACGAGGTCGGCTCCCGGGTTGAAATTCCGGCTCGGCCTGAACGCCTTCTGCCGCTGGCTCCCAGCCTGGCCGAAACCTTGTTCGCCCTCGGCCTGGAGCAGCGCATTGTCGGGGTCACCCAGTTCACCACCGAGCCCGCGGCGGCGCGGAAAAAACCTAAGGTGGGTTCCTTCTACAAACCCAGCCTCGAAAAAATCCTGGCCTTGAAGCCCGATCTCGTAATCGCCGGCAGTGAGCACCAGGATGAAAAAATCTATGCCACCCTGAGTCATTTCAAAATCCCGGTCTACCGGGTGCGGCCGGTCGATCTGGAAACCATCTACCGGATGATCGGCCATTTGGGCGAGATCACCGGAACCGTCGCCCGGGCCCGCGAAGTGGTCGGCCGGATGAAGTTGAAAGCGGCCGAGGTGGCCCGCCGGGTGGCCG
>WFRT01000002.1 GCA_015486445.1 Pseudomonadota bacterium
CCTTGCAGTAGTCCCAGAAAAGGGCCGAGCCCAAACCGTGGCCCCCGCCCCACTGCCGGTATTTTTCGGTGCTCACCGCTGCGGTGGTCCCGGCGTCAAGGTCGACCAGCAGGATTTTGCCCGCGAAACCGTAGAGTTTGTTTTCCATTCCGTTCTATCCTTCGCGCACGATATCGTCGGTCGAGCCGTCCATAATTTTCCAGGCCTTGCCCCTGAGATTGACGTTGTAGCTGCTTTTCGATTTCTGATCCGGCATCTTGTCGACAAAGGCGATGGCCCCCACCGGACAGACCTTGACACAGCTCTGAGTGCCGCCCGGCCCCCCTTTTTCCTTCAAGAAAGGGGCATCGGCGCAGAGATCGCATTTCTGACTTTTGCCTTTATCGCCATCCCACTGCAGCCGTTTGGGTATCCAGGGACAGGCGGCGATGCACTGAAGACAGCCGATGCAGCGCTGCGGGTCGATGGTGCGGACATTGCCGAAATTGCCATCGACATGATCGGCATGCACCGGGCAGGCCTTGACGCAGGGAGCGTCCTGGCACTGGTGACAGACGGCCATCGTAATGTCGTCGGGCCATTTGGCGAAGGGGTCCTGGAGAATCTGAATCCGGGCCAGCGAGAGCGAGGTGAAACCATGGTGGACCAGGGCGCAGGTGGTCATGCAGGAACAACAGCCCATGCACTTGCCCATATCGACGACCAAAAACCCGTGGGAATTGGGAATGACCATGAGCCTGGAGCCGGGCAGGAAAAAGGCGCCGCCGGCCGCAGCCACCAGCCCGACCGCGCCCAGGGACTTGAGAAAGGTTCTCCGGCTGATTGCCGCTTTGTCGCCGTCATTCATGTTTCATCCCCCTCCAGGGCCTTTTGCTTTTCAAGTTCGGCAAACCAGCGCGGATGGTGCCGGCGGGCAAAATCCCGGGAAACCCAGCCGGAAAACATGGAGCCCAGAAGCGGCCACGACCAGGGCACTACCGCGCCGAGCAGAACGTGGACACAGAAAAGAAGCAGCATCACCAGGGCCGAAATGTCATGCAGCTGAGTCGCCGGCGCCAGAACCTCGGTGGGAATCCCGGAAAAACGGGCCGCGAGTTTGACAAAACCGGTGCCTATCAGCAACAGGGCGAAAATGACGATGGGCAGGAAGGCCAGGCGCTCGGAGCCGTCATACTTGGCCGGGCGCACGGTTTTCCGGGTCAGGCCCAGAATATGAGCGTAATGGATGACGCCCTCGGCCAGGGAACCTCTCTCCGGCAGATGTTCGCGCAGGCGCCAGGGAGAGACAATCGTATTGGCAAGCCAGTAAAAACCGCCAAAAACAAAGAGCAGGGCGCCGCAAAAGTGAAGATTCATCATCAGGGCGGCCCCGTCGGGACCGGCAACCCAGCGGGGAAACAGGAAAAATCCGAGCCCGAAACCACTGAGCAGAAGCAGAACACAACCTATGGCATGGGTCCAGTGACTTAAGCGGGCCGCGCTATCGTGGCGCAGAACCCTATCGCCGTCAAGAAAAGGGTCCCGGCGGCGCTGCAAGCCCCCCCAGAGCAGTCCGAGACCGGCGGCCATCAACACCAGCCACCAGAACCGGTCGAAAAGAAAGGTAAGGTGGTGGCCCGCCGCGCCCTGCACCGCCGGCGCTGCAGCCGCGACGGCGGATACCGGCAGAAACAGGCCGGCCGGGATTGCCGCGCTCCATCCTCGAATCAGGCTTGCCTTTTTTCTCATGATGATCCTTCCCCTGAAACCAGCCCTCCCGCCGGGCCTCTGCCCCGGTCAGGCCGGTCGGCGGACTGCGATTTTTATCGGCCCCATCAATGCAGGTTGTGCTTGAGAAAAAGACCAAGTTCCCGGTAGACCTCCCGGGATTCCGGTGAATTCGCGAAAACCAGGAAATCGGCGTGAGCAAAACCTTCGTAAACGTTGAGGTCGGCATTGACCCCGGCACGCTTGAGTTTTCGATGAACCCGAACGACGTTGCTCAGGAACAGGTCCCGGGTGCCGGAAACCAGGTAAGTCGGCGGAAAGCCGGTAAAATCACCGTAAACCGGCGAGAGTAAAGGGGTTTTCAGGTTTTGGCCGTGGGCATAGAGCGCGGCGCAGCTTTGCAGCAGGCCGTCGTAGGTAACCAGCAGGTGGTCGATGCCCTCGTTGATGAAAAAACTGTCGCCGGTCTTGGTCAGGTCGGACCAGGGGGTACCGAGATAGAGGGCTCCCGGCAGGGGCAGATTCAATTGTTTCAGTTTCAGCAGCAGAGAGAGCGCCAGTCCGCCGCCGGCCGAGGTTCCGCCGACGGCCATCGCTGCCGCCGGCATCTTGGCAATCGTTTTCCGGTAAACCTTTACGACATCGTCGAGGCCGGCCGGGAAAGGGTGCTCGGGAGGCATGCGGTAATCGACCGACAACACCTCGATGTGGTCCCGGGCGGCAATCAGAAGAGGTTCTCCCAGGCCCGCCCGGCCGCCATTGATGATATAGGCGCCGCCGTGCAGGTAAAGCATAAGCTGATGGCGGTGCTGCGAAGCGATTACCCGGGGCCGGACCCGATACACCCGGACCCCGTCAATCTCTTCTTTTGTCACCGTAACCGGCAGGGTCTTGAGGTAACGGTCGATGACCTTGATTCGATTGCTGTTCCGGGCCTCGATGAACTGTCGCCACTGGGCCGTAGTTTCCGGTTTCAGCTTTTGCATCCGGGCGGGATCCGGCGTTTTCATTCGCGAAAGGCCGTCCACTATCACCTGGCTTGCCGCCGGCGGCGGCAGAATTCTTTTGCCGATAACCCAGTCGGCGGCCAATCCGGTTCCCGGAGCCAGGACAAAGACAAAGAACAGCAACCCTGCCCAGGATTGAAACTTTTTTCTCAAAACCATTGTCCTGTTGAACCGGTTGCCAAAAACATCCCGATCAGCGGCAAGATCAGGTTCCCTTTGCGGGAAGCCGAAACAAAGTGCAGAAACTTCAACTCTTCGCAAGCATCCGGCCGCACTCCGCCGTGATCCTTGCCCTGACCGGAAGAAGTCAGTCCGCCTTCCGGACCTCGACCTGCATCAGGATCTCGCCGCAGGAGCCCAGCGGCAGGCCGGTGCCGTAGCAGTTGAGCGGCAGATCGAAGATCTTGCCGGTAAAGTCGTCGTCCCGGCCCTCGGCCTCGATCATCCTCTCCAGCATCAGCAGCACCCGCCACCAGACCTTGTGGATGGCCATCATGCAGACGCCCCCGCCGTCGGGCCGGGGTTCGAGCACCCCGCGGGCGTCGACCACGAATTCATCACCTTCCTTATGACCGGCGATACAGGCCGAGGCCCTGACCACGCGGATAACGATGCGCCGGTCCTTGAATTTCTCGATCGCCTCCAGGCGCCGGACCCGGTCGGACGAGGCGAGAAAGGGGGTCATCTCCGCTTCCGCCAGCGGCACCAGGTCGCGATAGTCCGCGGCCGGCGGCCCGCCGCTGAGCGCCGCGTTGCGAACCGCGAAACAGTTTCCCCGGGCCCGGTCGTTGCGGACAAAGAGATAGACGCTCATCGTCAGCAGGAAGCGGATAAACTCCCAGACCGGCATCTTTTCGTA
>WFRT01000003.1 GCA_015486445.1 Pseudomonadota bacterium
CCGGAAAGCGGGGTGGAGAGCAGCTTGTTTTCCAGCCGGGCACCGAGTACCGGACAGCAGCCGTCGAGCAGCCGCAGGATAGCGCCGGTAAGCCGGCAGGCCAGGGTATTGAGTCCCCGGAGCCGGGCCGGAACCCGCTGCAGGGGCACAAACATTTCAAGAATGTCCTTGACCTCATAATGGCTGATGAACCGCCCCTCGATGCCGCTGGTCAGAATGACGGCCCGCACCGCGGCATCGGCCGCCCACTGCCGAGTCAGCCGATCGAGTTCGCGAACCATCTCGGCGGTCATGAAATTGTGGGGCGGATTGTAAAACTCGACAATGCCGATGCCGTCGTCAACCCGGCTGCGGAGAAACTTCATAGCTGTCCTCCCGATCAGGATTTAATTGCGTAAAAACCGACCCCGGGCCCGGTTTTATACTGCCCGGTCGCGGTCCTGCCAGTATTCCCGGCGCGCTTGTTTGCGGGAGATTTTGCCCGCGGCCGTGCGCGGCAGATCGTTGCGCAATTCGATAACCTTCGGGGCCTTGACCGAGCCTAAGCCTTCCTTGCAAAAGGCGACAAGTTCCTCGGGGCTTATCTCAACCCCATCTTTCAGAACCACAAGCCCCATCACCTTCTCGCCCCATTTATCGTCGGGCACGCCGATGACCACGGCCTCGCGGACGGCGGCGTGGCTCAGCAGCCAGGCCTCGACCTCGGCCGGATAGATATTGAAGCCGCCGCTGATGATCATCTCTTTTTTGCGGTCGACGATGGCGAAAAAGCCGTCCTCGTCGCGGATACCGATATCGCCGGTGTGATGCCAGCCGTAAAGCCGCATCTCCGCCGTGGCCTCGGGATTGTCGAGATAACCGACCGAGACCAGGTTGCCCCGGGCAACGATCTCCCCGGCTTCGCCCGGCGGCAGAATCCGGCCCTCGTCATCCATAATCGCCAGCCGGGTGCCGATGGTCGGCCGGCCGCAGCATTTCAAACGATGCTCAAGTTCAGGGTCAGCCGCGGCTTCAGCGAAGGCTTCCGGCGGCATCCAGGTCAGCAGGGCCGGAGCTTCGGACTGGCCGTAGCACTGACAGAGACAGGGGCCGAAAACCGAGATCGCCTCGCGGATCTTCTCCGGAGCCACGGGCGCGGCGGCGACGATGAAATATTTCAGCGACGAATAGTCGAAATTGCCGACCTCGGGATGGGCGAGCATCCCGTAGAGGGCGGTCGGCGGCAGAAAGATATGAGTAACCTTGTATTTTTCAATATTTTTCAAGACTTCCAGGGCGTCGAAACCGGGCATCACCACGGTTTTGCCGCCAGCCGCCATCAGGCCCATAGCCAGGGGCCCGGCGGTATGGCTGATGGGGGCAACGCAGAGATGAACCGGAGTAACCCCGGGAGGAGCGGGCATATTGCCGTTAAAAAGCAGGGTAAAGGTATCCCAGACCAGGTTGTCCCAGATGACCGCCTTGGAACGGCCGGTGGTGCCGCCGGTGGCATAGTAATAAAAAGTGCGATGAGGATCATGATCGAGTTCGGGGGCGCGGCCCTCGGCCTGGGCCATAAAACTCGTCAGCGAACAGTCGTCGCCCGCTTCCTGGTCAAGACAGACGAAATGTTTCAGCGTGGGCACCAGTTTTTTCAGTTCGGCCACCCGCCCGGCCATCAGGCTGTGGTAAAAAAGCCAGCGGGTTCCGGTCAGATTGAGAAAATGGGCCGTGGCCTCGACCTCGTCCAAGACATTAGCCGGAACAATGATCTTGCCGGCCCGCACCCCGCCCAGCAGGCAGGGAAAAACCTCGACACAGTTGGAGCTGTAAACCGCCAGCGGCGACTGGTCGGGATCGAGATGGCAAATAGCGGCGGCAATTCGCTCGACGGCCGCCTGCAGTTGACTGTAGGTCAGGGCCTTGTCTTCGGTCGCGGAGACCAGAGCCTGGGCCTCGGGATTAAGCAGCAATCCTCGTTCAAAATGATCCAAAACACTCATCTTTTTTTCTCCCTTCTGGTTTGGGCGGCCTAAAACCGGTGGTCGCTGGGAACCGGAATCGGCCGGGTGAAAATTTTTTTATCAACAATAACGTGCTCCTTGGCGACATGCATCGAAGCCTGGGAGGGGTCGGCGAAGTTACTGATGTCCTCGACCAGCATCGGGAAGGCCTCATCAACCTCCGGGCCCTGAGCCAGGGCAATTGCCCGGCGGTCGAACCAGACCTCGGCGTGGCCGATAAACATCTTGTCGTCTTTGATACCGCGCGCGGTGCGCAGACTGTCGGCCAGCGGGTCTTCGATCCGGCTGACCTGGTAATAACGCTCGAAAGGCAGAAACTGCTCATACTGGCGGGCCATCGGGCCATGGCAGCTGAGCCAGTGGAACCTGGCCTCGTCAAGGCTCAACCCGGCGTGCACCCGGGCCATATAAATCCCTTTGAGATACATATTGTCTTCCCGGGCAACGAAGGTTCCCTGGGGGTTGATCTGGGGCATATCAACGGCAAACCAGAGAGCCGAACGGGAAAAATCGACAAATTCACTCTCCGCCGCCACCAGTTCCGCCATAGCCGCCCGGCCCTTCCCGGTGGCCAGGGCGGCGTCAAGTTCCTTGCGGCCGGCCCACCAGAATTCACTGATCCCGTCGTAAATCTCTCCGCCGGCACCATACATCTTGGTCAAAAGGGCGCCGTGGGGGTCTTCGGGCAGGACTTCGCACTGAATAAACTTCCTGATATTAAGGCGCGAGGCCAGACCGGCCACCAACTCCGAGTATTGAACCTTCCAGCGGGCCAGAAAATCACTACGTTCCATATCCGCCGGACGACGGATAAAATATTCCATTCTGATCATCGTCTGTTTCCTGTTTTTATGGATGGGTTAATGCCTGGCTCCCGATATAGCCCGTCATTCCCAGGCCGATATTTTTTACCCATCTCCCTTTTTCGCAACATTCATACCAGCGCCAAAAACATATTAAAACATAAAAATTCAATAAGTTACAAAATGAGATGAGAACCGCGTGACGCTATATCGACATATCTTGTCAGAATAACAACAAACCGCCGGCGGCAAACCCGGCGGCGGCAGAGGTGGGCGGAGGTGATTACGGCCGCTCGGCGACGGCAGGATAAAACTCAACTCTTATCCCCGGCCGGGTGCGCAGGGAAGGAATGATTTGCTGATATGATTATGAGGGCCCGACTGTTCAGGAAATTAGTTTCTGTCCCAGCAGGGCCGCGCCGATGGCGCCGTTGACCTGGGCTGTATCCGGGACCTCGATTTTGTGGTTGAGATTTTTCTCCAGAGCTTTTTTGATGCCGATATTCTTCGCGACTCCGCCGGTCAGAACCAGAGATTCCGGGGTTGCCGAGCGGCCCATCATTGAAATCACCCGGTTGGCAATGGATTCGTGAATTCCGGCGATAATATTCTCCCGGGCTTCGCCTTTAGAGATTAGTGAAATAACCTCGGACTCAGCGAATACCGTGCACATGCTGCTGATTTTTGCCGGATTTTTCGCCGTAAGAGAGATTTTGCCGAAATCATCAAGATCCAGTTCCAGAGCCCGGGCCATGACTTCCAGGAATCTGCCGGTTCCGGCCGAGCATTTATCATTCATGACAAAATCGCCGACATTGCCGTCTTCCCGCAGGCTGATAAATTTACTGTCCTGGCCGCCGATGTCGATAATGCCCCGGGTTTTGGGAAGAAAAAATCGGGCGCCGGCGGCATGACACATTATCTCGGTAATTTTCTTGTCGGCAATATCAACACAGCTCCGGCCATAGCCGGTCGCCACCAGCCGGTCGGCTTCCGCTGGTTTCAAACTGAGCCGGGTTAAGGTTTTGTCGAGAATTTCACGCCAGGCCTTTTCGGCATTGTACCCGGTAAAAATCACATCCGTGAAAAGAAGTTTGTTTTTGTCCATAACCGCAATTTTGGTGGTTATGGAGCCGATATCAATTCCAATTGTCAACATGTGCGATTTCCTGAATAAAAATAAAAGCGCTAAAGACGGTTTTTCACAATATTTTCCAGCAAGCGGGAGCCCATTAGCATTGCAACTGTTTGAGCGTAAGCGAGTTTTGCGAGGCGGGCGCAGCGAGCGTAAGGAAAAACAGAAATCTTAACGCCTAGCGGAGAAAAACCGCGCCCGACCCCGGATTCGGCTGAATAGTTACCTTTTTGGTTCAAAGCGAAGGAGGCGGTAATGGTTTTATGTCGCCGGTCACATTGGTCAGGATTCTGGGATTGTCGGTTGTTTTTTGAACTGGGGTTACAAGGTGATTACCGCCGCCCATTATAACCGAAGAATAAAATGATAATTCGGACCGGGTGCGAAATGACCTGAATGATTGCCGGACAGGGGGATTACCGGCCCTGGGGGCTGCCGGCGGCGACCGTGATGTCGCCGGCGAACAGGGGCATCGGATAATCGGCAAAGCCGTTGTTGACGGCCAGGGCATCGTGTTTACAGCCGGGGCCGCCGTCGGTTGCCGTATAGCGGTTGCCTCCGGCCGCAAAACTGACAGTCCGGCCGGAGATCTCGACCGCGTCGACCTTGACCGGTTTGCCCCGCGGGGCGTCGGCCACAAGCTGCTTGCCGTAGCCGGCCACCGGGTTGCCCCGGATCTGGTCTTTGAGATAGCGGCGCATCGTGCCGGTTGCCGGTCGGTAGCCGGGCGTGTTTTTCTTTCCCACAGCCGGCTGAATCTCGACATCAAACCAGAGCTGAACCTGGTTAAAGTTTCCGTCGCCATCGTAATCCCAGGCGAAGGGCTCGGAACAGGCCACCGACAGGCGCAAAAGCGGGTCGGCCCCGGCCCCGGCCCGGCCGGGAAAAAAGAGCAAACCGGCCAGCAGGCAGACCGGCAGCCAGAAAAGATAATTTCGTTTAACCATCGACAACCCCCCTGGCCTCTTCAACCCGGGCCGTAATCACCGACCAGGCCGCTTTGCAGGCCGCGGCCGGGCTCGGGCTTTCCCGGGTCAGACGACGCAGTTTATCAGCGGTTTCAAGATCGGCAAAATTTTTTTCGATCCAGTCGGCCAGATTCTCCAGTCTTATCCCCGGCAGGGTGCGCAGGGAAGGCTCGAGAAACCAGCCCACCTCTTCCAGACTGCGCAGGCTGACCGGCCGCATGCCGCTCGGCATGGCCATGCGCACGGTACGCAGCCTATCCCGGTAAGGGACCTCGGCCAGAAGGCGTTCGGCCTCTGTCCGCTTTAAGGTACTCATACTTTATCCTCCCGCCCCAGGCATTTATGTCGTTCCAGCTCGGCCGTCACGAATTCCAGCCCCTGCTCCTTGAGTCCGGCCCGGGTCGGCCGGCCGCTGCCGGGGTCGAGCCCCTCTTTTTTGAAGAAGCGGGTTTTCCAGTCTTCGAACTTCTCCCGGTCAAGGCGCCGGTGGAGCAGGTCGGTATATTCCCACTCGCCCGCGGAGTTGCGGCAGGGCCAGAGATAAAAGGGAAACTCGAAGGTATCACAGTCCTTGTCATAAACGTAGTCGGCAAAAACCATCATATCCCGGTGTCGGCCCTGAAGGGCCCAGATGGCGTTGTCGAGATGCCAGATCCTACGGCCCCGGGCGATGCCGTCGTTGAAGCTGAGATGCTCCCCGGTAACCGCGTTCCAGAAAACCTGTTCGCCGGCAGTTTCCGAGGCCGTGGCCCCGCTCAAATCGGGCCGGTTGGTATTGAAAAGGTCGGCCCAGCGAAAATCGCAAAGGAGACAGGAGTTCTTCCAGAAACGGGAATAGAAGGTATGCCAGCGCACCATATCCATAACCGCGTCCGAATACATATTGGCGGTCGCATAATCGAGGGCCTCGGGGCCGGAAACCCAGGGCTTCATCTTGTCGGTAGCCACTTTGACCAGCTTTTCCGCCGAAATCCGCGGCTTAAAACCGTAGATCACCGAGATATTGACGAACCAGAAGATGAAATTGATCGAGTGGGAGTTCATATCCCGGTCGCAGATCAGGGTTTCATAGCCCCATTCGAGTTCGAGCCGGGAATCGTAGCCGTGTTCCGGCATCCCCCAATAGGTAAAAAGCAGTTTGCCGCTGCGCCAGTCGGCTTCCCGGCCGGCCTTGATCGCCCCCTGAACCCAGCCGTCGGCCACCAGGGCGCCGATATCTTCGCCCCGGGCCAGGGCCTCAAGGAGCTCGCGGATAAATTCCAGGGAGCCCACTTTGTCCCAGTCAAGCTTTGAATCGATCTCCTTGCCCGGCCCCAGCCGGCCTTCTTCACGCAGGCCGATCAGCCAGTCAAGGCCGATACCCATAGGATAGGAGTTGAGTCCGAGCTGATTGCAGAGATCGGCGGTCTTGTAGACGATTTCACTGGCCTTCTGCTTGTCGCCTTTGCACCATTTTATGACATGCGGGGAATACCACTCGGTTTCCTGACAGGAGACCTCGTTGCCGTAGCCGACATTGAAACGGGCCCGGCAGCCGGCGATGCAGCCCTGGCAGGCCTGAACCCGGCGGTGCTCGTTGGGCTGATCAAAGAAAATCACCGGCCAGGCCGGTACTCCGAAAGGCCCCCAATGCCGCAGGTCGGGGTTGTCGAAGTCGGCGGCATAGTGCTCCTTGGCCGCGAAACGGGCCGCGGCCAGGGCCGCCGGATCGGCAACCGCAACCGCACCGCTGCCCTGGACGGCAATCGCCTTGAGATTCTTGGAACCCCAGACGGCGCCGAAACCGCACTGGCCGGCGCCGTTGCCGGAATCGTGGATTAGACAGCCCTGGGCGACCTGGTGTTCCCCGGCCGGGCCGATGCAGAGAATGGCCGGTTTCTGGGTCGAATACTCGGGCCCTCTTTTCCCCGGCAGTCGATACCAGCCCTCCATGCCGCCGGCTTCCTCAAGCAGCCGCTGCCAGAGTTTCTGCTGCAGGGTTTTGGTGTCGGTGCCCCAGAGCTTTCCGGCCGGGCGGATGGCGACTTCATGGTTGCGGATATCGAGCCAGACCGGCTCCCGGGCCCGGCCCATAACGACCACCGCGTCCCAGCCCGCGTATTTCAGCGTCGCCGAAAAGCGGCCGCCGAAATTGGAACGGGTGTACCAGCTTACAGGATACTGCCCGACCCCGACCCCGACCACCTCGCAGCGGCCCCCGGCCGACGGGGTGTTGGTCCCGGAAAAGGGCGAGGCCGCCACCACCATCACGTTTTTGGGATCGCGGCCGTCGGTAATCGTCTTGTCCTTGCAGTAGTCCCAGAAAAGGGCCGAGCCCAAACCGTGGCCCCCGCCCCACTGCCGGTATTTTTCGCTGCTCACCGCCGTGGTGGTCCCGGCGCCAAGGTCGACGAGCAGGATTTTGCCCGCGAAACCGTAGAGTTTGTTTTCCATTCCGATCTATCCTTATGCCCGATTTATCCTTCACGCACGATATCGTCGGTCGAGCCGTCCATAATTTTCCAGGCCTTGCCCCGGAGATTGACGTTGTAGCTGCTTTTCGATTTCTGATCCGGCATCTTGTCGACAAAGGCGATGGCCCCCACCGGACAGACCTTGACACAGCTCTGGGTGCCGCCCGGACCGCCTTTTTCCTTCAGGTAGGGAGCATCGGCGCAGAGATCGCACTTCTGACTATGGCCCTTATCACTATCCCACTGCAGCCGTTTGGGTATCCAGGGACAGGCGGCGATGCACTGGAGACAGCCGATGCAGCGCTGCGGGTCGATGGTGCGGACATTGCCGAAATTGCCATCGACATGATCAGCATGCACCGGGCAGGCCTTGACGCAGGGCGCGTCCTGGCACTGGTGGCAGACGGCCATCGTTATATCGTCGGGGTATTTGGCAAAGGGGTCCTGAAGAATCTGGATCCGGGCCAGCGAGAGCGAGGTGAAACCATGGTGGACCAGGGCGCAGGTGGTCATACAGGAGCAGCAGCCCATGCACTTGCCCATATCGACGACCAGAAACCCCTGGGAATTAGGGATAACCATAAGCCGGGAGCCGGGCAGGAAAAAAGCGCCGCCGGCCGCGGCCACCAGCCCGACCGTGCCCAGGGACTTGAGAAAGGTTCTGCGGCTGATTGCCGCTTTGTCGCCGTCATTCATGTTTCATCCCCCTCCAGGGCCTTTGGCTTTTCAAGTTCGGCAAACCAGCGCGGATGGTGCCGGCGGGCAAAATCCCGGGAAACCCAGCCGGAAAACATGGAGCCCAGAAGCGGCCACGACCAGGGCACCACCGCGCCGAGGAGAACGTGGACGCAGAAAAGAAGCAGCATCACCAGGGCCGAGATGTCATGGAGCCAGGTCGCGGTCGCCAGAACCCCGGTGGGAATCCCGGAGAAACGGGCCGCGAGTTTGACAAAACCGGTGATTATCAGCAGCAGGGCGAAAATGACGATGGGCAGAAAGGCCAGGCGCTCGGAGCCGTCATATTTGGCCGGGCGCACGGTTTTCCGGGTCAGGCCCAGAATATGAGCGTAATGGGTGACGCCCTCGACCAGGGAACCTCTCTCCGGCAGATGTTCGCGCAGGCGCCAGGGGGAGACAATCGTATTGGCAAGCCAGTAAAAACCGCCGAAAACAAAGAGCAGGGCGCCGCAAAAGTGAAGATTCATCAGCAAAGCGGCTCCGGCGGGACCGGCAACCCAGCGGGGAAACAGGAAAAATCCGAGCCCGAAACCACTGAGCAAAAGCAGAACACAGCCTGCGGCATGGGTCCAGTGACTTAAACGGGCCGCGCCATCGTGGCGCAGAACCCTATCGCCATCAAGAAAGGGGTTCCGGCGGCGCTGCCGCCCCCCTGAGAGCAGTCCGATACCTGCGGCCATCAACACCAGCCACCAGAACCGGTCGAAAAGAAAGGTCAGGTGGTGGCCGACAGCGCCCTGCACCGCCGGTGCTGCAGCCGCGACGGCGGATACCGGCAGAAACAGGCCGGCCGGAATTGCCGCGCTCCATCCCCGAATCAGGTTTGCCTTTTTTCTCATAACTATCCTTCCCCGACCGAAAGAAATCAGGTAACTATTCAGCCGAATACGAGGTCGGGTGCGGCTTTTCTTCGCTAAGCGTTAAGATTTCTGTTTTTCCTTACGCTCGCTTCGCCCGCACCCCAAGGGCACTTCCGTTGGGCGCATGCAAAACTCGCTCCGCTCAGACAGTTGCAATGCTTAATGGGCTCCCGCTCGCTGGGAAAAACAACGAAATCTTTCCGAAACCGCTTACGAAAAACCACCCCCGCCCCTCCTGAAAGAGGGAAGATAGAATTTAGCTGAATAGTTACGAAATCAGTTTGCTTTCCGGACCTCGACCTGCATCAGGATCTCGCCGCAGGAGCCCAGCGGCAGGCCGGCGCCGTAGCAGTTGAGCGGCAGATCGAAGATCTTACCGGTAAAATCGTCGTCCCGGCCCTCGGCCTCGATCATCCTCTCCAGCATCAGCAGCACCCGCCACCAGACCTTGTGAATGGCCATCATACAAACGCCCCCGCCGTCGGGCCGGGGTTCGAGGACCCCGCGGGCATCGACCACGAATTCATCATCTTCCTTATGACCGGCGATACAGGCCGCGGCCCTGACCACGCGGATAACGATGCGCCAATCCTTGAATTTCTCGATCGCTTCGAGGCGCCGGACCCGGTCGGACGCGGCGAGAAAGGGGGTCATCTCCGCTTCCGCCAGCGGCACCAGGTCGCGGTAGTTCGCGGCTGGCGGCCCGCCGCTGAGCGCCGCGTTGCGAACCGCGAAACAGTTTCCCCGGGCCCGGTCGTTGCGGACAAAGAGATAGACGCTCATCGTCAGCAGGAAGCGGATAAACTCCCAGACCGGCATCTTTTCGTA
>WFRT01000004.1 GCA_015486445.1 Pseudomonadota bacterium
AAACCGGAGCCCGCTACCATTTCCCGATTGTCGTCAATGCCAAGGTCAGGCATTTCATCTCCTATTACAGCACGGTGCACAGCCGTTTCATGCATCGTTCCCTGGCCCGCTCGCACCGCTACCTCGGGATGATTCGCAAGATCCTGCGTGAACACGACGTGCCGGAAGAACTGGCCTACATGGTTCTGATCGAGAGCGGTTTCACGACCCACGCCTACTCCCGGGCCCGGGCCTGCGGCCCCTGGCAGTTTATCAGCAGCACCGGGCGCCGCTACGGTCTGAAAATCAATTCCTGGGTGGATGAGCGGCGGGATCCGGAAAAGGCGACCTACGCGGCGGCGGCCTACCTGCGCGATCTCTATTCGATGTTCGGGTCGTGGTATCTGGCGGCGGCGGCCTACAACGCCGGCGAGGGCAAGATCCAGCGGGCCATGCGCCGCCACCAGACCGACGATTTCTGGCAGATGGCCCGGTTCCGCTACCTGAAACGCGAGACCCGGGAATACATTCCCCGCCTGCTCGCCGCGATCATGATCGCCCGGGAGCCGGAGAAATACGGCTTTGCCGATATCGAGTACCAGGAGCCTTTCAAGTTCGACCTGGTCGAGGTTGACGATGCCACCGATATCCAGGTGCTGGCCTGGGCCTCCAACTCCGAGATCGAGGAGTTGCGCCGGCTCAACCCGGAGCTCACCTACTGGTGCACGCCGCCCAAGGTGCGCGGTTATCATCTGCGGGTGCCGGACGGCACCGGCCGGCGTTGCCAGCTGGCCCTGCGGAACCTGCCCCCGGAAAAACGGATCACCTTCCTCAAGCATCGCATTCGCCGGGGCGACACCCTGTCCCGGATTGCCCGGCTCTATCATACCGGGGTCTACCAGATCCGCGAACTCAACGGTTTGAAGAGCCACCGGATCCGGGCCGGCCATGACCTCCTGATCCCGGTCCGGGTGGCCGGGCGCGGGCCGGTTGTTTTCGACAAGCGTATCTATCGCGGCCGGCCGTTGATTTTCTCTTCTTCCTACCCGCGCCGGAAAAAAAGTTCCAGAAAGAGGCTGACCTACCGGGTGCGCAAGGGTGACAGCCTCTGGAAGATCTCTCGCCGCTACAAGGTCAAGGTGGCGGATATCCAACGCTGGAACCGTCTCGGGAAAAGAACCGCATTGAAACCCGGTCAGCGGCTGAAACTCTATCCGGCGACGGGAAAACGGGTTGCAAAATCGGACCGTAACCGGAGCGTAAGGCGGTCGGCCGGCAGGAAAAAGGCCCGCAAAAAGGTGGTGACCCTGCGCAAGGGTGACAATCTCTGGCGGATTTCCCGCCGCTACCGGGTCAGCGTGGCTGATTTACAGCGCTGGAACAAAATCCAGGCCAAAACCATCCTGCAGCCGGGCCAGCGCCTGGTGCTCTATCACTAAAGCCCCCGCATCCACTCCTCCCGCAAGGGGATTTTCCCGTTCAAGGCATCATCGATCATTTCCAGCGCGGCTTTTTTCTGGGCCGGGGAGTGGATCTTTATCGGCAGGTAGTTGGAGGCGTGGTTGGCCATGAACATGCCCCGGCTCAGGTTGGTTGAGGCAATCATTTCCCGCAGTTCGAGCAACAGGCCGCGCTGGTCCGGGAGTTGAAAGCGTCCGGCTTCAAGGTCATCGTAGAGCCGGGTGCCGGGTACCACCATGGTGACCAGGGCGCCGACGTAATTGGGGTCGATGGCGCTTAACACTGCACCGGTTGCCCGGGCGTGGACGAGTGAACGCTCGGGCCCCGCGATGCCGATCATGACCGTGGTCGAAAGCTTGATACCGGCCTCCTTCACCTTTCTGCACAACTTAATCGACTCGTTTCCGGTGGTGCCCTTGTCGATGGCCTTCAAGGTTTCGTCGTCGCCGCTCTCGAGACCATAGTAGATAATGCCCAGTTTCTGTTCCTTGAGCAGCCTGAGCTCTTCCAGGGACCGCCGCCGGAGCGCCTTGGCCGAGGCGTAGATGCCGATCCGGGTGAGCCGCGGGATTTCGGCGTTGATTTCCCTTAAGATGGCGTAGAGCCGTTCGAAGGGGATGACCAGGGCGTCGCCGTCGGTGATGAAGACCCGGCGGGCTCCGGGAAAGGCCCGGGCGGCGTAGCGAATGTCGTCCGAAATGGTTTTTTCGTCCTTGATCCGGAAGCGAACCCCGAGGTAGGTCGGGCAGAAGCTGCAGCGGTTGTGGGAACAGCCCACCGTGACCTGGAGAATGATGCTGCGGGCCTCGGAAGGCGGGCGGATGATGTTGCCTTCGTAATGCATGATAACCTTTCCGTTTCGGGGTTCAGAAGGGGGCTTTGTGATTTAATGAACGGGTTTTTTCTAGCACATGGCGGTCTTTCCGGCAACCGCTTTTGGAGGCGGAGTGAAAATAAAAACGGTTGAATTTATCAAGAGCGCGGCCGAGGTCGGCCAGGCCCCGGCCGACGGCCGGCCGCAGCTCGCCGTGGCCGGGCGTTCCAACGTCGGCAAGTCGACCCTGATAAACTACCTGCTTGGTCGCCGCTCCCTGGCCCGGACCAGCGGCAA
>WFRT01000005.1 GCA_015486445.1 Pseudomonadota bacterium
GAACTCGAACTTGTCCGCTATGCCAGCCGGCCTTACGTGTTTACCGCCTCTTCTTCTCCCTCGGTTATCGCCTCGACCCGCAAGGCCCTGGAGATTATCCGGGAACGCCCGGAATTACGGACCCGGCTCAGGGAGAATGCCGAGCGCCTCTACCACGGTCTGCAACGGGCCGGGTTTGCCCTGGGGCCCGATCTGACCCCGGTGATCGCGGTGCGGATGGCGCAGGCCGAGAATGCTTTCGCGGCCTGGAAACAGCTGCTGGCCGACGGTATTTACGTCAACCTGGTCCTGCCGCCGGCGACCCCGGACGGCGGCTCGATGCTGCGCTGCAGTGTCAGTGCCGCCCATACCACAGCCCAGATCGAAAGGATTCTGTCAGCTTTTGTCCGGTTGCCGTCCGCCTGGCGCTGAAGCCAAAGGGGCGGTTTCCCGGTCACGCTACGATCTGTAACCAAGGGTTGCCGGCCAAAATATCATGCGCATTATTTCCGCTCTTTTCCGGGCCTATCCGGGCCGCACCCTGACCATGCTCGCGGCCATCATCCTGGCCGGCCTGGCCGAGGGTTTCGGCCTGGCCACGCTGCTGCCGCTTTTGACCGTGGTGGTGGGCGGCGGGTCGGCCGGGGCCGCCGGCCAGTTCGGCAGCCCGGCCGGGCGCATGGTGGTCAAGACCTTGGCCTTTCTCGGACTTGAAGCCCGTCCCGCAACCCTCCTGGCCATCGTTGTCGGCGCCATCCTTCTCAAGTGTATCCTGGTCCTGATTGCCAAGCGTGAAGTGGGCTACGCCGTGGCCCACGTGGCCACCGATCTCAGGCTGCGCCTGATCAGGGCCCTGCTCAGGGCGCGCTGGGAATATTACGCACGCCAGCCGGTCGGGGCCCTGGCCAACGCCGTGGCCACCGAGGCGATGCGTGCCTCGCAGGCCTATTTGAGCGCCGCCAACACCGCCGCCCTGGCGATCCAGGCGCTGGTCTACATCGGGGTCGCCCTGCTGGTTTCCTGGCCGATAACCCTGGTTTCCCTGGGCGCGGCCCTGCTGCTTTTGGCCCTGCTGCACCAGCTGGTGAAGAAATCGCGCCGGGCCGGAGCCCGGCAGACCGATCTTTTACAACTTTTGCTGGGACACCTTACCGACAGCCTGCAGTCGATCAAGCCGCTCAAGGCGATGGCCCGCGAAGAGCGGGCCGACACCCTGCTGGTCAGAGAAACCACGCGTCTCAACCGGGCCCTGCGCAAACAGGTCTTTACCAAGGCCGCGGTCAAGGCCCTGCAGGAGCCGCTGGTCATGCTGGTGCTGATCGTCGGTCTCTATTTCGCCCTGACCGTACTCAAAATGGCGATGGCCGGGATCATGGTGCTGGTCTTTCTCATCGCCAAGTCCCTGCAGCAACTGGGCAAGGTCCAGCAGAATTACCAGAAAATGGTGATTTTCGAGAGCGCCTACTGGTCCCTGCTCGACAAGATCGAGGAAGCTGAAGGTGCTGCCGAACAGGCTGCCGGCTGCCGGCCGCCGACCCTGGAAAAGGGGATTTCCCTGGCCGGGGTTTCATTTTCCTACGGGGAGCAGATGGTGCTGGACGGGGCGACGCTCTGCTTTCCGGCCGGCAGCCTGACCTCGCTGGTCGGCCCTTCCGGGGCCGGCAAGACCACGATTCTCGATCTCCTTGCCGGGCTCTGCCGGCCCCGGGCCGGACGCATCATGGTGGACGGATGTGACCTTGAAGAGATCGATATAAAAGCCTGGCGCCGGCTGCTCGGCTACGTGCCCCAGGAACCCCTGCTGCTGAACGATTCGGTGCGCATCAATATTACCCTGGGAGATCCTGATATCGACGACAGGCAAGTGCTGGCGGCGCTTGACGCGGCCGGGGGGCTTGAGTTTGTCAAGGCTATGCCGGGCGGTCTCGAAGCCGGGGTCGGAGAGCGCGGGGAACAGCTTTCCGGAGGCCAGCGTCAGCGCCTGGCCATCGCCCGGGCTCTGGTCGGCCGGCCGCGGCTGCTGTTGCTGGACGAGGCGACCAGCGCCCTCGATGGAGAGAGCGAGGCGGCCATCTGCCGGACCCTGGAAAAGCTTAAAGGTGAACTTACGATTATCGCCGTTTCCCATCGCCCGGCCCTGGTCGAGATCGCCGACCAGGCTTTCCGGCTTGAAAAAGGCCGCGTGCGGCCTTATGGGGAGAAAAATTGAAACCTTCGGCCGGTTTTTCAAGACTTGACCGCCCCCGGGTTTTTTTCAGTGGCGGCGACCGCCCGGCCGGGGTCCTGCGCGACCTGTTGCAGGAGCGTATCGCAGCGGTGCCGGCCGGCGGCAGTATTGACTGGGTGACCTACTACCTGCGGGATATGGGCCTGGCCCGGGCCCTGGCCGCCGCCCGCCGGCGCGGGGTTCGGGTAACGGTGACGGTCGAGGCCCGGCCGCGTACCCGGCAGGCCAACCGGGAGGTTGCCGGGTTCCTGGCCTCGGAGGACGGGCTCGGAAGCGGTTTTCGGGAGCTGGCCCTGCCCGGCCTGCCGGGGGGTCTTTTCAATTCTCGCCTGCATGGCAAGCTCTACTGTTTCTCCGGGCCGCTGCCCTGCGCCCTGATCGGCTCGTTTAATCCTTCTGGTAACCCTTCCGGTAATTTTTTCGGCAACCCTTCCGGCAACCGCCTTGTTGGCGGCAGACTTTCCGAAGGCGATGAGCCCGGCGTTGAGGTTGGCGGGAGCCCTCCCGATACCGGGCGTGAAGCGGCCATCCTGGCCGAGATCGGTGACCAGGACCGGGGCTACAACCTGCTGGTCGAGTTGACCGGGGAGAAGCTGGTCCGGGGGCTTGTCAGCCATGCCCGCTGGCTGAACCGGCTCAAACCGGGCTGGGGGGTGCGGTGCGATTTTTATCTCAATCGCCATCTTCGAAAAGATGATATGGAAATTTTTTTCTGGCCCCGACTGCGGCCCCACCCGGTTCTGCAACGGCTGCGCACAATGGGTCCCGGAACCCGGGTGCGGATGGCGGCTTCCCATTTGCGGGGGGGCGATGTGGTGGCTTGTCTGCGGGCCCTGGCCCGGCGGGGCATCAGCTTCGAGATCCTGGCCGAGGCGACCGAGCGCCGGGTTCCGTTCGGGGTGGAAAAAAAGCTTAAAGAGGCCGGCATCGGTTTGCGCCGGGTCGGGCTCGATACCGGTCTGCCGATGCACGACAAGTTTCTTTTAGCTGAAAAGGGCGGGGAATTTATGACGGCTTTCGGCAGCTTCAACTGGACGACCCGCTCGCGCTGGTTCAACTACGAGATCGGCGCCCTGGCGAAAAACCCGCAACTGTTTGCAATCTTTACCGACCGCTGGCATGAACTCGAAGCCGCGGCGATTTGCAGGAGAACGGGAAAAAGATGAAAAAGGCAACCTCGCCCGCAACCATTATCATGCCGGTGGAAAGCCAGGTCCGGGAGTTGGACGCCAAGCTCCTGCTCTCCTGCCTGCTGGCGGAACGGGGATTTCCGGTGGTTATCGGTTCCCGGGCCTTTATCCATTTTCTGGTCGAAAAGCTGCCCCGCGGGGTCTACATGGCCAAGAGCATGCGGAAGTTGAGCATCCGCATGTTCACGATCCTGCGCCAGCTCGGCCATGAGATTGTCGCCTGGGACGAGGAAGGCCTGGTCCGCTGGCCGGATGAGGAGTATTACCGCTGGCGACTTTCTCCGGTTACCCTGGAGTTGACCAACCACTTGCTGGCCTGGGGAGAGGATGACGCCCGGGTGTTGCGTGACTACCCCGGTTTCCCCGGGACCCCGATGCATATAACCGGCAACCCCAGGATCGATTTGCTGCGTCCGGAACTGCGCGATTTCTACCGCGAGAGGGCCGACCGGCTGGTGGAAAAATATGGCGATTTCGTGTTGATCAATACCAATTTCAGCAAGGTCAACCACTTCTTTTCCCATTTGAGCGAATTGAAGGAGCCGGCCGCGCGCCTGGCCGCCGGTGGTGTCGAAACCTTCGATGCCGGCAAGGGGAGGCTCAAACAGCAGCTTTTTGAACATTTCCTGCAAATGCTGCCGGAGCTCTGTCGGGCGGTTCCCGGGCACACCGTCGTGGTTCGCCCCCACCCGGCCGAAAATCACGGCCCCTGGCTTGAAATCGCCAGGGGCTGTCCCAATCTTAAGGTGGTCAACGAGGGCAGTGTCACCCCCTGGCTGATGGCGGCCCGTTTGTTGATCGCCAACGGCTGCACGACGATGATCGAATCCGCCGTCCTGGGAACCCCGACAATCGCCTACCAGCCGGTACTCGACCCCCGTTACGATGACGACCTGCCCAACCTGGTCAGCCACCGGGCTTTTACCCAGGACGACCTGCTCTCCCAGGCCGAGGCGGTGATGGCCGGCTCCCTGGGGGTGCTTTCGGAAGCCGACCGGCGCCGGGTGCTCGACCGGCATCTCGCCGCTCTCGACGGTCCCCTGGCCGGCGAGCGCATCGTCGGGGTGCTGGAGGAGGCGGGCTACCTGGCGGGTCCGCCGGCCCCCGCCCCGGCCGCATCCTTCATTCGGGGCCTGCTCCATAACAAGGCCAGGACGTTGAGCAAGAAGATCAACATGCGCCGCCCCGGCCACCGCAACAACCTGAAGTACCACGCCCACCGTTTTCCCGGGGTTACGGTGGCCGACCTTCAGGCCGGCATGGCCCGGTTCGGAACTCTCCTGGGACGTGATTTCGCCGGCCTGAAAGTGAAACAGCTACAGGAGCATATCTTTCGCATCGAGCCGTAAAAAGCGCGGCCGTTTAGCCAGTGACAAGTCGTTGCCAGGACCAAAAAAAGGCGGGAGTCAATCCCGCCCTTTTTGGGTTGTTCACGCCGCGGCAACCCGCCTTCGGGTGGTTTGCCTACGGGTTATTTCAGGGCATCCTCGGCATCATCGAAACCGACGTCAAAGCACTGCTCGTCGTCGCCGAAGACGTAGTAAAGCCGGTTGTTTTGCACCATCAGGCCGAACTGGACCTGTTCAAGCCCCTCCAGGTCGTCGAGAAAGTCCTCGAAATCGATCGAAGGGTGGAGAAATTTCCCCGGATCGGCTTTGAAACGATAGATCTTGGTGAGGTTCTGCCCCCGGCTGCGCGAAATGAAACGGCCTTCCCGTTTCAGTGCCCGGCGCAGCCGCCGCGCCCAGCCATGGTCGTGGAAGCCGCAGAACTGGAGGGTGTATTCAAAGCCTTCGCTAAGTTTCCGCTGCCAGTCGGCAATCACTTCGTTGACCCCGACCTTTTCACTGATAACCTTGGCGCAATTGCGCATCGCGTTGATGACGCTGGCCTTCTGGTTTTCTCCGTTGCCGTAGACGTCGCGGCTGAAGGAGACGATGTCGTTTGAGGGAATGTTGTAGAAGCGCAGCACCAGGCCGACCCGGCTCTTCCAGTAACGGCCGTGGTCCATTTCGCGGAGATCCCCGGGGTTGATGTCGAGGGAGCCGTAGAGCAGATAATTGACCTCGGTTGAATTGCGGATGAAGCTTTGAAAGACCCGGGACGGTTTCTGTTCTTCTGCCATCGCCTTGAGCATTGCTTCCGGCGGCGGCGCGAGGCGAAACCCGGCTTTTGCGAAATACTCTTCCAGGTGATTGTTGATCCGGTCGATAAAGGCCTGGCGGCTGTCGGCCAGGGCGTCAGGCAGGGTGCGGAAGACGATGCCGATGTTGAGTTGGGGACGATCCATGGCTTTCAAGGTCGATTGCTGGTGTTTGTGGATCAGGGCCAGGATGCCGCTTTTGTCGACCTCGCAGAAAAAGATCGGTTTAAAGCTGCCGTCGGCCAGCGGCTTGCGGTTCAGGATGCGGCGGATGCGGACCAGCCTGTCGGCCTGTTTGTGGGCCGCTTGCCGGGCGCTTTCCGGGATTTCCAGGTTGCCCATTGTTTTTAAAGCCCGGTCCAGGGCCAGCGAGCGGGCCCGGGTCTTGGCCTCCTGCATGGTCGGGGTCGCAACCAGCAGGCCGTCGACCTTGATGATTTCACCGGCAAAAGTTACGGAGGGCAGCAGCAAAAACAGTCCGGCAGAGAGGATGAAGAGTGCTTTAAGCAGGTTAGGGCCGGGTTTTGAAAGCATGATTATACCTTGTGTCAGTCGATATTTACGGTGCCAGGTCGGCCGCCTTGAGCCCGCTGACCGCGTTGATCAGGCTGTTGAAATAGTACAGCGGCGAAGGTTTGCGGTGCGGGGAGAGCAGTTGCTTGTAGAGATTGGCCAGAGAGCGGATCTCGGGGGCCTGGCGGCCGGGAAAAAAGAGGGCGATGTCGAGGATCGTGTTATAGGTGCGCAGGCGGGTTTCGGCACTGTCGGGCGGGCCCTCTTCAACCAGGCAGCGCAGGCTCAGTTTTACCAGGTTGCGGGGTGCCGGAAAGCTGATGCAGAGCCTGGTCTGGCCGGAATCGCTGTAGCCCGAGAGACATTCATCGCTGTAGGCGACGTCGCCCTGTTTGGTGGCCGTAACCAGGGTGTGAATGCTTTCGACGACCTGGCCCCGGAAAGCCGGCAGGAAGACGACCGGGTGATACCGGGCCATGGTGGTATTGAAATAGTAGCGGATGAAGCGCTTGAGCTGGTTTTCGGTCGCCTGGTCGATCCGGTCGCCCTTGATCCTGATACAGCGCGAGCAGAGCGGAGCGACCCCGTAGGTGTTGGAGAGCAGGCCTTCGGCTTCCCGGACAACGTCGCGCTGCTCCCCTTTGGGCCCGAAGAATTCCTGCCACTGCTTAAGCATCGCCTGAGTGAAGCGGTTTTTCGGATCGTCGAGCCTACGGGCGAATCTGGTCAGAGCGAGGTCGAGCATTGCCGCCGGCCGGCGCGGCCTGCGGCCCGAGGCGGTGACGAAAAAAGGGCGCGAAGAGATCAGGCGCCGGCTCTTTAAGTGGAACAGGTTGAGCGAACCGAAGAGATAGGTGGTGTGGGTGGCTACCGGCTGTCCGTTGACCAGGGTGATGTCAGGAGCGAAATTC
>WFRT01000006.1 GCA_015486445.1 Pseudomonadota bacterium
ATCTATGTCGCCCTGGCCAAGCGCCGGGTTTTCGGCCGGGTCGGTATCGACATGGTGGCCGGCCCCAGCGAGATCATGGTGGTGGCGGATGCCAGCGCAAAGCCGGCCTATGTCGCCGCCGACCTGCTTTCCCAGGCTGAACACGATGAGTTGGCGGTGGTGGTTCTGGCCACCCCCTCCGCCGCCCTGGCGCAGGCGGTGGAAGCGGAACTCTGCCGGCAGCTGGCCGGTCTCCGGCGCCGGGAGATCGCCGCGCGCGCCCTGGCCGACCAGGGCGCCCTGATCGTGACCGCCGACCTTGACGAGGCCTTGCGGCTGGCCAACCGCTTCGCCGCCGAACACCTGGAACTGGCCGTGGCTGATCCCCTCCTCGCCTTGAGTGCGATTCGCAACGCCGGGGCGGTGTTTCTCGGTCACGCAACCCCCGAAGCCCTGGGCGACTATCTGGCCGGTCCCAACCACGTGCTGCCGACGGCCGGCACGGCCCGCTTTTCGTCACCGCTCAGTGTCGATGATTTTGTCAAAAAGTCGAGTGTCCTTTCTTTCAGCCGGGCGGCCCTTGAGCGTTACGGCCGGCCCGTGACGGCCCTGGCCGCGATGGAGGGGCTCGAAGCCCACGGCCGGGCCGTCAGCCTGCGCCTCGAGGACAAGGGGTAGAAAAATGGGAGAGCGGCACGGCGAAAACGGCAGACCGACCACGGTGGTGATCATTACCGGCCTTTCCGGGGCCGGCAAGTCCAGCGCCCTTGACGTTCTCGAGGACATCGGCTATTTCTGCATCGACAATCTGCCGGTTGCCTTTCTGCCGAAATTTCTCGAACTTTCCCGGAACTTTTCACCGACCATCAAAGGCATAGCCCTGGTCATGGACCTGCGTGAAGAACATTTCCTGAAGACTTTTCCGGGGCTTTACCACAAGATCAAACGCTCAGACATCGCCCTCGAACTGGTGTTTCTCGAAGCCGACGATCAGACCCTGATCCGGCGTTTCAGCGAGACCCGGCGCAAGCACCCGGTGGCTGTCAAGGGGTCGGTGGCCAAGGCCGTGGCCCGGGAGCGGGAACTGCTGCGGGAAATCCGTTCCCTGGCCAGTGTCAGGCTCGATACCAGCCATTTTACGATTCACCAGTTCAAAGAGTATATCCGCAAGATCGCCACCCCGGGGGAGGCGGCCGCGAAGCTCAACATCTCCCTGCTTTCCTTCGGTTTCCGCAACGGCGTGCCGCTCGAGGCCGACATCGTCATGGACGTCCGTTTTCTGCCCAACCCCTATTTTATCGAGGAGCTCAAGGCCTTTTCCGGGCTCGATGACAAGGTTCGGGATTACGTTGTCGAGCATCCGGTGAGCCGGCGTTTTCTCAAGCAGTTTCTCGATCTGCTGCGGACCCTGATCCCGGAATACCGGCGCGAGGGCAAAAGTTACCTGACCCTGGCGATCGGCTGCACCGGCGGTCGTCACCGGTCGGTAGCGATCGTCAATCACCTGGGCCGGGAGCTGGAAAAGGATGGTTACGAGATCTCCCTGGTGCACCGGGACTTAAAGGCTGAATGACGACCTGGGGGGGCCGCTGCCGCTCCCCCGACAATCTTGAACCGGAGTGACAACCTCCCTTTTGCAACGGGAACAACCATGGGCGGGCGGAAATCATGATTTTACCGAGCCCCCCACAACTGGAAACCAATTAAATGATTGCCGTTATTGTCGTAACCCATCATACCCTGGCGGAACATCTGATCGCCACGGCCGAATTTATTGTCGGCCCCAATCCCGACCTGGTCGGGATCAGCATTTCCCAGAAGGATGATGTTGAAGCGGTGCGGAAAAAACTTTCCGAGATGATTGCCCGGTTCCGCCGGGAAGGCAAACAGGTCCTGATCCTGACCGACATGTTTGGCGGCACCCCTTCCAATGTCAGCCTGGCCCTTTATGAGCCCGGCCAGGTCGAGATTGTTTCCGGGGTCAATCTGCCGATCCTGCTGAAACTGTCCGCATGTCTTAAGGACGGGAACAAGGAGTTGCGCGAACTGGCTGCGGAAATGAGCGAATACGGGCGCAAGAATATTTTTACCGCGGCTGAGTTTCTGGAACTATGAGCACGGTCCTGCATCGGGTTGACGATCGTTTGATCCACGGCCAGATCGTGGCCGCCTGGGTTCCCTATACCCGGGCGACGCGGATCGTGATCGCGGACAACGAACTGCCGAACAACCCGCTGCAGGCCAAGATTGTCCGGATGGCGGCCCCGCCCAAGCTGCGGGTCGAGATCCTGAACGTGCGCCAGGCCGTGGTTTTCATGGCCCAGCAGCGTTCCGGGCCGGGCCTGCTGACGATCATGCTGTTTGCCGGCCTGGGACCGGTGGTCGAGGCCCTGGATGCCGGGCTCTGCCTGACCGAACTCAACCTGGGCAATATCCATAATGCCCCCGGCAAGCTCCAGCTGACTGAATCCATCTCCCTGAACCGGGAGGAGATCGAATGCCTGAAGCGTTTGCGCAAAGACGAAGTCAAGGTTTACATCCAGCCCGTGCCGACGGTTCCGGCAATCGATATCTTCGCGCTGCTGGAGAAGAAGAATTGGTGGTAAGGGAATGATTTCCGGGGTCAGTTTAAGCCATCTGCTGGTGACCATCCTGTTCGTGGTGCTGGGCGGCGGAGTTCTAGCCCTGGACCGGACCGCGGTTTTTCAGGGGCTGTTTTCCCGGCCCCTGGTGGCGGCTGCGTTAAGCGGCTTTCTGGCCGGCGACTGGAAAATCGGGCTGCTGGCCGGTGCCGTCCTGGAACTCTACTGTATTCACGAAATCCCGGTCGGCACCAACATCCCGACCGATGACACCCTGCTGGCCCTGGCGGCCGGCGGAATTGCCGCGTTGACCCGGAACCTGCCGGTGGCCGACGGGCTTGACAGCCGGAGCCTGGTCCTGCTGGCCATCATCGTGGTGTTGCCCTGGTCGGAGTTTACCCGGCGGCTGGACAGCTGGGCCCGGAACTGGAACCGGGATTTGATCGACGAGGCGGAAACCGCCCTGTTGGCCGGCCGCTGTTTTTCCGCGGTCAGCTTTCATCTCAAGGGCGTGCTGCATTTTTATCTCACCGCAGTCGCGGGCTTGAGCCTGATGGTACTTTTTTCCCTGGTCGGCAACCTTTTGCTGGTAAGCCTGTTTCCGCTCTGGTTCGAACCCTATGCCGGCCAACTGCTGCTGCTTTTCCCGCTGGCCGGGATTGCCGGGTTGCTGGCTGATATGAATAAAAAACGTCTTTTTGTGGTTTTTGCCGGGGCCTCGCTCTGGCTTTTCCTGGTCTGAGTGCCATGCGCCTGAAACTTGAACAGCGAATATTTTTGCGCAGCCTGCTCTGGCAGGGGTCCTGGAATTTTGCCCGTTTCCAGAGCCTCGGCCTGGCCTACGCCATCTATCCCCTGCTCGAGAAGCTTTACGGCCGGGACCGGGGGAAGCTGGCCGGCCGTCTGCGGCGCTATTTGACCTGTTTCAATACCAACCCCTATATGGCGGCGGCGATTCTTGGTTTCCTGGTGCACATGGAGAGTCGGGGCGAGGAGCTGGGGGACCACGGCCTGGTTCTCTCCGGCAACTTGGCCGGACTCTATGGCGCGGTGGGCGACAATTTTTTCTGGAGCGGGCTGAAACCCATGGTTTCGGCCCTGGCGGCCATGATCTTTTTCTGGCGGCCGGGTCTGGTGGCCCCGCTTTTCATGCTGGCCGCCTACAACCTGGTCCAGCTTGGGCTGCGCTACAAGATTTACCTCTACGGTCTTCACCGGGGGCTGGGGGTGGTGGAAATGATAGATGGCTGGCAGTTGGCCCGGCTCAAGGACTGGATGGACATGGTGACGGCCGCGGCCCTGGCGGTAACGATTTTTTTGATGGTCAATTTTCTCGAACTGGCGGTTTCACCGGACGGTTACCGCTACACTTTTGTCGGCCTTCTGGGCCTGGTCGCACTGCTGGTCTGGTATCGGAAGGACCGGGCCAGTCGTCTCTGCAGCTGTTCGGCGGGCCGCTTCGAGCTGCGATCTGGAAGACAATAAATAAAAAATCAGGCGCTTGCACTTGCCCCTGAAGAGAGTGTAAAATGCTCCGTAAAGAGTTTACCATCGTTAACAAGCTTGGCCTCCACGCCCGGGCGGCCGCCGTCCTGGTGCAGCTGGCCGGGGAGTTCAAATCAGAGATCAGGATAAGCCGGGGAGATTTAACGATCAACTGCAAAAGTATCATGGGGGTTCTGATGCTGGCCGCGGCCCAGAACAATGTCATTACGGTTGAAACCGAAGGTGAGGATGAAGCCGAGGCGATGGCGGCCCTGGGCCGTTTGATCAAAGACGGGTTTGGAGAACTGGATGACTAAAACAGCTGACCACAACAACCCCGGCCGGGGCCGGGAAAGAGGTTGTGTTTTTACCGGCATCGGGGCCTCTCCCGGAATTGCCATCGGCCGGGCTTTCCTGCTTGACCGCGGCAAGCTCAAGCCGCGCCAGGAGAAGCTTTCCAGCGACCAGGTTGAAGCCGAGATCAGGCGTTTCCATGAGGCCGTGCAAGGGGCCCGGCGGGAACTCGAGGAGATCAAGGAAAAGACCCTGAAAAGGAGTGACCGGGAAGGCGTGGGGCAGAAGCACGACTATCTTTTCGATGTTCATCTCCTGATGCTTGGCGACAAGATGCTGATTGACGATACGGTTACCCTGATCAAGGAGAAAAAGATCAACGCGGAGTGGGCCCTGAGCCTGAACAGCGAAAAAATCATCAATTTTTTCAAACAGATGCAGGATTCCTACCTGCGTGAGCGCCAGAGCGATGTCGCCCATGTCAGTGAACGCATTCTGCGCCACCTGACCAAAAGTGAATACGACAGCATCGACAAGATCAGCCGGGGAGTCATTATCGTGGCCCATGACCTGTCGCCGGCCGACACGCTGCAGCTCAACCCGGAGAAGGTCAAGGCCTTCGTCACCGATCTCGGGGGGCGGACCTCGCATACCGCAATCGTCGCCCGCTCGCTCGAAATTCCGGCCGTGGTCGGAACCGAGCAGGCGACCGAGAAGATCAACGGCGGTGACCACCTCGTGGTTGACGGCATCGAGGGCCGCATCCTGGTCAACCCGAGCCCTGAGCAGCTCTCTTCCTATCTCGAAAAACAGCAGCAGTACAACAGCTTCCAGGAACAGCTGATTCTGAACCGGGACCTGCCGGCCGAGACTACCGATGGCTTCAGGATTTCCCTGGCCGGCAATATCGAGACCCCGGAAGAGACCGAATCGATACTTTCCCACGGGGCGGTCGATATCGGTCTCTACCGGACCGAGTTTCTGTTTCTCAACCGCAGGAATCCGCCCAGCGAGGAGGAACATTTCCAGACCTACCGCAAAGTGGTTGAATCCCTGCCGCCGGAGAGCCGGACCACGATCCGGACCTTTGACCTCGGTTCCGACAAGATCTCGGACTTGGATCATTTTCACGAGGACAGCATCAATCCGGCTCTGGGATTGCGCGGCATTCGCCTCTGTCTCAATCGCCGTGATATTTTCGTCACCCAGCTGCGGGGGATCCTGCGGGCCAGTCACTACGGCCGGCTGAAAATCCTGATGCCGATGATTTCCGGCCTCGCGGAGCTGCGCCAGGCCCTTGAAGTTATTGACGAGACCAAGGCTGACCTGGCCCGGGAGGGAATCCCCTTTGACCGGGAAATCAAGGTGGGGGTGATGATCGAGGTTCCCTCGGCCGCTGTGGTTTCGGACCAGCTGGCTCGGAATATCGACTTTTTCAGTATTGGCACCAACGACCTGATTCAGTATACCCTGGCCCTCGATCGCAGCAACGAGCACGTTTCCTATCTTTACGAGCCCCTGCACCCGGCTATCCTGCGCCTGTTGAAAAAGGTAATCGACAATGCCCGTGCAGCCAATGTCCCGGTTACCATTTGCGGCGAGATGGCGGGTGAGCCGCTCTATACCCTGGTCTTGCTCGGTCTCGGTCTCGACAAGCTCAGCATGAACGCGATCTCGATTCCCCATATCAAGCAGATCATTCGCCAGAGTACCTTTGTCGAGGCCCGGCAGATGCTGGAAGAGTGCCTCAAAATGGAAACCGCGGTGGAGATTGAAGCTTTTATCGCCCGTGAGATGGGCCGCCGCTTTCCCGAAACCTTTTTGATGAAGATCTAGCCCGGCCGCACCGGATGTGGCCGGGACTCAATCAATGCTGCCAACCGTGTGAGATCTTTTAAGGAGTACAGAATGCCCACCAAAGACTATCTTTTCTCTTCCGAATCGGTGACCGAAGGACACCCCGACAAGGTTGCCGACCAGATTTCGGATGCCATTCTCGACAGTATCATTGGCCAGGATCCCGACTGCCGGGTGGCCTGCGAAACCCTGGTGACCACCGGGATGGCCGTGATCGCCGGTGAGATAACCACCGATTGTTATGTCGACATTCCGGCGATTGTCCGCGAAACCATCAAGAAAATCGGCTACAACGATTCGGCGATGGGGTTTGACTGGGAGACCTGTGCGGTGCTGACCAGCATCGACAAGCAGTCTCCCGATATTTCGATGGGGGTGACTCCCGGCGAGGGGCTCTTCAAGGAACAGGGGGCCGGCGACCAGGGGCTGATGTTCGGCTACGCCAGCAACGACACCGAGGAGCTGATGCCGATGCCGATCACCTTCGCCCATCGTCTTACCCGGCAGCTTTCCCGGGTGCGCAAGAAAGGAATCCTGCCGTTTCTACGGCCTGACGGCAAATCCCAGGTGACGATCCAGTATGAAAACTTTCTGCCGAAGCGGATTGACGCGGTTGTCGTTTCGAGCCAGCATACCCCGGAGGTAAACTATGAGAACCTCAAGGAGGCGATTGTCGAAGAGGTGATCAAAAAGTCCCTGCCGGCCGATATGATCGACAAGGAGACCAGGATTTTTGTCAATCCGACCGGCCGTTTCGTAGTCGGCGGACCGATGGGTGACTGCGGCCTGACCGGCCGCAAGATCATTGTCGATTCCTACGGTGGCAAGGGGGGCCACGGCGGCGGCTGTTTCTCCGGCAAGGACCCCAGCAAAGTCGATCGCTCGGCCTCTTACATGGCCCGCTATGTGGCCAAGAACCTGGTGGCGGCGGGGCTGGCGGCCAAGTGCGAGGTCCAGCTTGCCTATGCCATCGGCGTGGCCGAGCCGATCAGTGTCATGGTCAACACCTTCGGCACCGGCAAAATCACCTCCGAACGCCTGGCCGAACTGGTGCGCCGGCATTTCCGGTTGCGGCCGACCGGGATCATTGAAAGTCTTGACCTGTTGCGCCCGATCTACCAGAGGACCGCGGCCTACGGCCATTTCGGCCGCCGTGAAAAGCCCGGCTTCACCTGGGAAGAGACCAACCTTGCCGAGACGTTGCGGGAAGCGGCGCTGTAGGCGAAAGGTAACTATTCAGCCGCATACGGGGTCGGGTGTGGCTTTTCTTCGCTAAGCGTTAAGATTTCTGTTTTTCTTTTCGCTCGCTCCGCCCGCACCCCAAGGGCACTTCCGTTGGGCGCATGCAAAACTCGCTATGCTTAAGACAGTTGCAATGCTTATGGGCTCCCGCTCGGCTTAAGAAAAACAACGAAATCTTTCCGAAATCGCTCAGAAAACCACCCCCGCCCCCTCCTGAAAGAAGGGAGATAG
>WFRT01000007.1 GCA_015486445.1 Pseudomonadota bacterium
CGAGGAGGCAAAAAAACCATGACCCTCGAGTTCATGCGCAGCAAACTGGTCAACGTTACCCGGCCGGATCCTGAAACCCTGGCCGTTCACGGGGTTCTCGATGATTCGATCTATTCGCTGGAGCTGGATTTCCGGGTGCGGATCGCAGACCTCAGGATTTTTGGCATTGCCGGCCGCTGGCACCGCTGGACCACGCCGGAATGTCCCCGGGCGCTGGAGTTCCTGGACGAAGCCGAGGGTTTTTTTCTCGATGATGAAATCGAACCCCGGATTCACAAGAGTATCGGCCGCCACGCCTGCCGCCATTTTGCCAATCTTTTCCTGGAATGCATATCGGCCGGGCGCCAGGCCCTGGCGGAGTTGAACCGCACAGCGGCCCCGGCTGCGGTGGCCGACCCCGCCGCGGTCTCAGGCGACCCGGCTGCGGTGACGGCGGAAGCCGCTTTCCGCAAAGCATCCCGGCCCCGGACCGGGGAATTTGTCGTCGACCTCCACCTCCACACGGCCCCGGCTTCGCCCTGCGCCTCCGCCGCGGTGGCCGACATGATTGCCGCAGCCCGGGCCCGCGGCCTGGATGCCGTCTGCCTGACCGATCATAATTACGTCTGGGGCGAAAAAGAGATTTCCGAACTCAGGGAAAAACACGATTTTCCGGTTCTGCGGGGCAACGAGATTGTTACCGACCAGGGCGACATGCTGGTTTTCGGTTATAACGAGGATGTTCGGGGCGTGATCGGGTTGGCCGAGTTGAAGAAACGGGTCGCGGCGGCCGGGGGCGTGGTTATCGCCGCCCACCCTTTTCGCGGTTTTCTCACCTTCGGCGCCGAGGATGTCGGCCTGACCGTGGAGCGGGCCCGGGAGCGGGAGATGTTCAAGTGGGTTGACGGCATCGAGGTGCTGAACGGCCGGGTGACGAATTCGGAAAACCGGCTGGCCCGGGAAGTGGCCGCGGCCCTGGAACTGCCGGCAACCGGCGGCAGCGACGCCCACCAGGTCTCCGAGGTCGGGCTTTATGCCACCGCTTTCCCAACCCCGCTCAGCGATGAAAAGAGCCTGGTCGCCGCCCTGCGCTCGGGCCTGGGGCGGGCTGTGGCCCCGCGGGGAGATTGAGAATGAACAAGCCTGACTGGGAAAAGATCGTCCGGCGTCTCGAACGCCTGCTGCGCCTGAAGTCCTTTCCGGTGGCTTTTAAGATGCTGGGAAAAGAGGCCGACCTGGAAGCCATCCCCTTTCTGCGGCGGCCAGGTGCGGCCCTGACCTTCTGCCAGATGCTCAACCTGGCCCGCAATTTCGACTGGACCGTCGGGGCGGCGCTGAAGGATTTCATTTTTCCCTCCTGTTCCTCGATCCTGGGTCTCAGGGAGTTGCCGGAAAGCCACCGCGACGGCACCTTCCGGAGTATCGTCTGGGTCGCCACCAAGGCCGACGGGCAACGCTTCGAGGAGGCCATTCCGCGGCTTCCGACCGGGGATTTCGAGGCCGTGGCCCTGGCCCCGCTGGTTTACAATCCCTTTCCTCCGGACCTGGTCCTGGTCTACGGCAACCCGGCCCAGATGATCCTTCTGATCAACGCCCTGCAGTTTACCGATTACGAGGTTTTCAAGTTCTATTGCGTCGGTGAATCCTCCTGCGCCGATGCCGTGGTCCGCTGCTTTCGGGATAAAAAGCCCTATCTCGCCCTGCCCTGCTACGGCGAACGCCGCTTCGGCCACGCCCAGGACGACGAACTGGTCATGGCCCTGCCGCCCGCGGCCCTGGAAAAGGCGGTCAGGGGACTCGATACCCTCTACCGGCGCGGGGTGCGCTACCCGATTACCTACGCCGGGGCGGAAAACGATCTGAGCCGGGTTTTCCCGCCGGCCTATCTGCAGCTCGAAGAGATGATGGCCCGGGTCCGGGCCGGCTCGGGCCGGCACCTGCTGGTCGGGGTCACCGGGGGCATCGCGGCCGGCAAGAGCACGGTTTCCAGGATGCTTGCCGAACTCGGCTCCCCGCTTATCGACTTTGACGAGATCGCCCGCCGGGTGGTCGAGCCCGGGACCCCCGGGTTTGCCGGGATTGTCGAATATTTCGGCCGCCAGGTCCTGGCCGACGATGGCCGGCTGGATCGCAAGAAGCTTTCCGACATCGTCTTCGGCGATATTGAAAAACGCAAGAAACTCGAGAGTTTCACCCACCCGCCGATCTACGAGGAGTTTTTCTCCCGGATCGAGGAGATTACGGCCCGCCAGCCGGAGGCGATCATCCAGGTGGCGGTGCCGCTGCTCGTGGAACTCAACCTGCAGTACCTTTTTGACAGCATCATGGTGGTCTGGGTGCCGCCCGAGGTCCAGCTTGAAAGGCTCATGGCCCGCGACGGGATTACCCGCGAGGCGGCCGCCAGGATCCTGAAAGCCCAGCTGCCGATCGATGAGAAGCTCCAGTTTGCCGATCAGGTTATCGACAACCGGGGGGACCTCGAGGAGACCAGGAAACAGGTGCTCAAGGCCTGGAAAAAACTGCGGACGGCTGCCGGCCGGCGGTTGTCGGGAGGTGATGATGGGGGATGAATTGCGGTTTGTTCCGTACCAGGAGATCGAAGTCGCCCGGCTCGGTGACGATGAACCGTACCGGGCCCGGCTCCTGACCCGGGTGGGGGAGACGCTGCTGATCGACCGCCCCCGCCGGTTGAGCGACGACGGCGAGGAGCGGGAGCTGGACCCGGTCCAGGTCAACGACCTGTTTCGTCTGGCCTATGAAAACGAGGGCGTTGCCTACGAACTTAAAGCCCCGGTCATCAAGGTCAGCTTCGTGCCTTTTTTCCATCTTTGTCTCAAACTTGAAGCGGCGGGCGTCAAACGATACGAGATTCGCCGCAGCCCCCGCTACCGGGGACTGGTGCCGGTGGTTTTGACGGCCCGGCGCAGGGATGGTTCCCCAGTGCTGCTGACTCACCGCTCCTATATGGTCGATATCGGCCGCCAGGGCGTCGGGGTGATCAGCGGGGACAAGATTCCCCGTCATTTTCTTCTCGCCATGGAGACTGCCGCCGACTGCCGCCTGCTGTTAAAGTGCCGGGTCCGTAATGTCAAACAACAGCCGTTTGAGGATTTTTTCTACTATGGCTGCGAGATCACGGAGGTCAGCCGGCCCGACCGCTTTGCCGAATACCTTGAATTTCTTGCCGCTGCGGGCAAGCTTTTCACTGCCCTTCCCTTTTCGGGGGCGGCGGCCGCCGACCCGCTGTTCCGGCCGGCTTGAGGAAGGGCGGCCGGCCGGGCCTCTTTTAGAGGTTGACAACTCTCTTCGGGAAACACTATAGAAGGCCTTTTTGGGAAAACCGCAACCGGTGCGCCTTAGGCGGGCCGGGAAAACAGCAGAAGAACCGGGCGGAGATTTTTTACAGAAAATGGCAAAAGCAAAAGTTGAAATCGAGAGTGAACGCTGCAAGGGTTGTGGACTTTGTGTCGAGGTTTGCGGCGAGCAGGTTCTGGAACTGGGCCGGGAAATCAACCTGAGCGGCTATCGATACGTGGTTGCCGTGCGGCCGGAGGATTGTGTCGGCTGCTGTCGCTGCGCCGAGATGTGTCCGGACACGGTGCTGGCGGTCTGGAGGTAGGATAGGATATGAGCGAACCTGTGAAAAAGGTTTTTACCAAGGGCAACGAAGCCATCGCGATGGCCGCCATCAATGCCGGCTGCCACTACTATTTCGGCTACCCGATCACCCCGCAGAACGAAATTCCCGAATACATGGCGGCCCAGCTGCCCAAGGTGGGAGGAGAGTTTCTCCAGGCGGAAAGTGAAATCGCATCAATCAACATGCTGCTTGGAGCGGCGGCGACCGGGGTGCGGGTTATGACCTCCTCGTCGGGTCCCGGCATCTCGCTGATGCAGGAAGGGTTTTCCTATTTTGCCGGCAACGAGTTGCCGGCCGTGGTTGTCAACATGAGCCGCCAGGGTCCCGGTCTGGGCGGCATCAACGCCACCCAGGGCGACTATTTCCAGTCGGTCAAGGGCGGCGGTCACGGCGACTACAAACTTATTGTCCTGGCCCCGCATACCGGCCAGGAGCTTTACGACCTCACCATCAAGGCTTTCGAACTGGCCGAAAAGTACCGGATGCTGACCCTGGTGCTGGGCGACGCCATCCTCGGCCAGATCAAGGAGCCGATCGTGCCCTGGGTGCCTGAGAAAACCGCCGGCGACCCCGACCGTGACTGGCTGATTACCGGGGCCCGGGGGCGGGCCCCGCGCAAGATCACCTCGCTTTTCCTGGCCGACGGTGAAATGGAAAAGCACAACTGGCACCTGCAGGAAAAATACGCCCGCCTCGAACAGAACGATGTCATGGTCGAGGAGCGCGAATGCGCCGACGCCCAGCTGGTGGTGGTTGCCTTCGGCAGCGTTGCCCGGATCGTCAAGAGCGCCATCGACGAAGCCCGGGCGGCCGGCATGAAGGTCGGCCTGCTGCGGCCCATTACCCTCTATCCTTTCCCGGGCCGGCGGCTCGAGGCCCTCGGGCGGCAATGCAGGAATTTCCTGGTGGCCGAGATGAACACCGGCCAGATGGTCGAGGATGTGAAATTGTCCCTGCCGGGCGACTGCCGGGTCGAATTCTACGGCCGTCCCGGCGGCTCGGTGCCGACCCCCGAGGATCTTTTCGAGGTCATCAGCGAAACTTATGAGAAAATGGTGTAATATAAGATGAAACAGGTATTCAAACGACCCGAGTCGATGACCGACAAGCCGTTTCATTTCTGCCCCGGCTGCCATCATGGCATTGTCCATCGCCTGGTGGCCGAGGCTCTCGACCACTTCACGCTGCGGGAGAAGACCATCGGCGTCGCCTCGGTCGGCTGCTCGGTTTTTCTCTACGACTATTTCGCCGTCGATGTCATCGAAGCTCCGCACGGGCGGGCCGCCGCCGTGGCCACCGGGACCAAGCGGGTTCTGCGGGACCGCATCGTCTTCACCTACCAGGGGGATGGTGACCTTGCCGCGATCGGGACCGCCGAGGTTATCCATGCCGCCAACCGGGGGGACAACATTACGGTGATTTTCGTCAACAACTCGATCTACGGCATGACTGGCGGCCAGATGGCCCCGACCACGCTGCTCGGCCAGCGCAGCACCACCTCCCCCTACGGGCGCGACAACCAGCGCGACGGTTATCCGATCAAGATGACCGAAATGCTGGCCGCCCTCGAGGGGCCCTCGCTGGTTGCCCGGGTCGCGGTCAACACCCCGGGCAATGTCAAGAAGGCCCGCAAGGTTATCCGCCAGGCCTTCCAGATGCAGATCGAAGGCAAGGGCTTTTCCTTTGTCGAGGTGCTTTCGAGCTGTCCCACCAACTGGGGCATGACCCCGGTCGAGGCCAACCGGCGGATTGCGGATGAGATGATTCCCTATTTCCCGCTCGGCACCCTGAAGCAGAGAGATCTGGTCGACACTTTTTAAGGGCGAAAAATGCCGGCGGCGGGCGGCAGAGGGAAGTTTTTGCCGCACTGCCCCGGAAAGTTGGGGAGCCTGGTGTTGGTTCCCGCTCCGGGTCCGGTTGAGACGCTGTCAGGGCGTTGCTTAGAGGGGCCCGGGGGTTTTGTCGAGGAAAAAGGCAGAGAGCTATGTCTCTGCCATGTCGATGTCGCAAGGGTCCTAAAGAGCGGACCGTGAAGCCGACGGCGGCCTGGCACGCCGGTCAACAGGATTAAAAGATGTATAACGATGTAATCATGGCAGGGTTCGGCGGCCAGGGGATTATGGTAATTGGCAACCTCCTGGCCTATGCCGCGATCCGGGAAGACAAGAATGTTACCTTTCTCCCTTCTTACGGGGTTGAAATGCGGGGCGGCACGGCGAATTGCGCCGTGGTTATCGACGAGCGCGACATTGGTTCACCGGTCGTCGGCCGGCCGCTTTCGCTGATTATCATGAACCGGCCTTCATTGGTCAAGTTCGAGCCCCGGATGAAGCCCGGCGGCGTCCTGATTCTCAACCGGACCCTGGTGGACCCCGAGGTCTCCGAGCGCCGTGACATCGAGCTGATTCCCCTCGATCTCAACGCCGTGGCGGAGAAATCGGCCGGCAATACCCGGCTGGCCAATATGGTGGCCCTGGGGGCCTACGTGGCCAAAACCGGGGTGGTTTCGGTGGCGGCCGTAACCGCTGCCCTGGTCGATGCCCTGAACCCCAAATATCATAAAATGATTCCCGCCAACTGCAAGGCAATCGAGGCCGGCGCGGCGGCGGTTGCCTGATTTCGACTCGCCGGGCTGGGAAAGGCAAGGAGTGACGTGATGGAAGCGGTCAAGGTAGGCGAAAAGATCAAAAGCCTGCGTCTGGAGAAAGGGCTTTCCCTGCAGGATCTGGCTGATAAAAGCGGCTATACCACGGCCCTGCTCTCCCAGATTGAAAACCATCTGATTTCCCCTTCGCTGGGCGCCCTGGTCAACCTGGCCAAGGCCATGGAGGTCAGTCCCGGGGCCTTTTTCGGGCGCCAGGAAACCGAGCCTTTCACCCTGATTCGCAAGGGGGAGGAACACATCGTCTCCCGCTTCGCTTCGAAAGAAGGGGTGCGCTACGGCTACACCTACGAATCTCTGGGGGCCGGCAAGAAGGATCGGCGCATGGAGCCCTTCATCGTCACCCTTGAGCCGGCCACGATCAAAAATGACAAGTGCTACGGCCATGAGGGGGAGGAGTTTATCTACGTTCTCGAGGGGCGCATCGATGTCACTCTCGGCGACCACACCGACACCCTCGAGGAAGGAGACTGCATCTATTACGATTCCCGCATTCCCCACCGGGTCCAGTGTCACGGGGGAGAAACGGCGCGCATCCTGGCCGTGGTCCATCCCTGACGGCGGATGCAAACGGGTTGGTTCCGCTTTCCGGCGGAGAAGAAAAGGCGGATTCCTGGAGTCCGCCTTTTCTCGTGGTCGGCCGGGCTGGGGAAAAGCGGTTTTCTTTTTTTTGCAATAGTGCTAGTTTCCAGCTGTGTAACTATTCAGCCGAATACACGGGGTCGGGCGCGGCTTTTCTTCGCTAGGCGTTAAGATTTCTGTTTTTCTTTACGCTCGCTCCGCCCGCATTGCAAAACTCGCTACGCTCAGACAGTTGCAA
>WFRT01000008.1 GCA_015486445.1 Pseudomonadota bacterium
ACCCGCTGCTGGGTCGACCAGGCCCCGGCCCGCTCGATCTCCGCCGCGAGCCGGTCGAGATCGGCCAGGTTGGCCGGGCTCGGCGCCTGCGCCACTTTGCGGCCGGCGGCATGGTAGGCGGAAAGTAGCTTCAAGACCTCGCCCAGGCCGCCGAGCACAACCTCGTAGACCGGGCCCGGCAAAGACCCGGGAATCTCCTGTTCCAGCAGGCCGATCCGCGTCTCCGGAGCCCGGACAATCCGGCCGCTATCCGGTTCGAAACGCCCGGCTATCAGTTTCAGCAGGGTCGATTTGCCGGTCCCGTTGCGCCCCAACAGGCCGATTTTTTCACCCGCTTCGATCTCCAGGTTGAGCTTTTCCAGCAGGGGGTCACCCCCGAAACTCAAAGTAATGTCCTGAAGAGATACCAGCGCCATGAAAAAAATTTACCCCTTACAGCAAGAAACCCCAGCGATCTGACAACCGGTGGGGCTTCTTTACACTCAAGGCCGGATCCCGGCGAAACCTGAAATCAAGGAACCCGTAAAAAGTCAAAAGGTAACTATTCAGCGACAGAATTTTTTGCCGACCTCTTTAAAAATCGGCAGTGAACGTTCGATCGTGGCATCATCGACGCAGTAGGCCAGGCGAAAGTAGCCGGGGCCTGCGAAACCGCTGCCGGGAACCGCGAGAATCCTGAATTTCTGGAGTTCGCGAACAAACTCAACATCGTCGGGCAGCGGGCTTTTGGGAAAGAAATAAAAGGCTCCCCGGGGCTTGATGACCTCGAAACCGGCCTCTACCAGCCCCTGGTAAAGGAGATCACGCTTCCTCTGGTAGATAGAAACATCGACACACTCCCCCTGGAGCCGGGCCACCAGCCGCTGCATCAGCCCCGGGGCGTTGACAAAGCCCAGCACCCGGTTGGCGAAAATGAACCCGTCGACCAGTTGGGCGAAATCGTCGGCCTCGGGGTGGAGGGCCAGGTAGCCGATGCGCTCGCCGGCCAGGGAAAGCTCCTTGGAGTAGGAGTTGGCGACAATGCTGTTGCGGTAGGCGGGAAAGATCGGCGGCACCTCGACCCCGTCGTAGACCAGCTTGCGGTAGGGTTCGTCGGAGACCAGGTAGATGACCCGCTTGAACTGGCGTGATTTTTCTTCCAGCAGCCGGCCCAGGGCCTCAAGCTCGGCGGCGCTGAAAATCGTGCCGCTCGGGTTGTTGGGCGAATTGATAATCACGGCCGCGGTTTTCGGGGTGATCGCTCCGGCGATCATTTCGAGATCGAGGGAAAAATTTTCACCCGCAGGCACGCTCTTCAACACCCCGCCATGATTGTCGGCGTAGAAATTGTATTCGACGAAATAGGGACTCGGGGCGACAATTTCGTCACCGGGATTCAAAATCGCCTTGAAAATCACATTGAGCGCCCCGCCGGCTCCGCAGGTCATGATGACACCATCGGGGTTGACCTTGATCTGCTGCTCGCCGGAGATGTATTCGGCCACGGCCCGGCGGGCCAGCGGCAGCCCGGCATTGGGCATGTAGCCATATTTCATCGGCAGCGGTTCCCGGATGATTTTAACCAGTTCCTCATCGACCGTGGCCGGGGCGGGAACATCGGGATTGCCGAGGGTAAAGTCACAGACCTGATCGGCTCCGAACTCGGCCTTCAAGGCCGCTCCCTCTTCAAACATTTTCCGGATCCAGGAGGAACGTTCCATAAATTCCGCGATTTTCACTGCGATTGCCATAACTATTCTCCGTTCATTATTGCATTGATCGTTTCCAGCAAGGCTTCCATCTCGGGCCGCAGGCCGACCGTGATCCGCAAACCGTGGGCCAGCAGCGGGTCGGCGAACCAGCGCACCAGGATGCCCCGGGCGGCCAGTTCTTGATAAAGCTCCCCGGCCCGGACCGGCGGCGGGGGGGTTGTGAAGATAAAATTGGTCTGCGAAGGCCTGACTTCAAACCCAAGTTTTTCCAGGCCGGCGGCGAGAAAGGCACGCTCCCGCCGAACCAGGTCGACAGTCCGGGCCAGATAAGCGGAATCCTTAAGTGCGGCCCGGGCCCCGGCCTGGGCCAGGCGGTCGAGATTGTAGCTGTCGCGCACCTTGTCCAGTTCCCGAACGAGCTTGGAAGAAGCGATTCCAAAACCAACCCGGAGCGCGGCCAGGCCGTAGGATTTTGACAGGGTCCGGGTGACAACCAGGTTGTCGAACTCCTTAACCAGCCCGAGGGCGTTGTGTTCGGCGAAATCGGCATAGGCCTCGTCGACCACGACAATCCCGGCAAACCCCGAGGCCAGCCGACGGATATAATCGAGCTCGAAAGCAAACCCAAGCGGGGCGTTGGGGCTGGTGAGAAAAAACAGCTTGATCCCGGAAAGTTCGGGCTGGTAAAGCTCTCCCCGATCGTTGAACAGCGGCAGGGCCCGACCTCGGGCTCCCCGGATCGCGGCCAGGACCGGGTAGAGTGAATAGGAGGGATGAAAATAGCCGATTGTCTCACCCTCGCTGACGAAGGTGTCGATGACAATCCGCAGGATCTCATCGGAACCGTTGCCGGCCATCACCCAGGCCGCTTCACAACCGAAAACCGCCGCGGCCGTCTCCCGCAGCTTCTGGCTTATGGGATCCGGATAGCGGCGCAACCCTTCCGAGTCGCCAAGTTCCGACCGAATCGCCGCGGCCACCGCCGGCGAGGGGGGCAGGGGACTTTCGTTGGTATTGAGCTTGACCACCCGGCTGCCCGGGGCCGGCTGGCGGCCGGGCTGGTAGCCGGCCATCTCCCGGATTCCCGGCCGGACCGCCTGCAATCCCCGGCTCATCCCAGAACGACCGCGGCTTCGCGGGCGAAATAGGTCAGAATCAGGTCGGCCCCGGCCCGCTTGATCGACAGCAGGGCTTCGAGCATCGCGGTCTCGCCGTCAATCCAGCCCTTTTCCGCGGCCGCCTTGAGCATCGCGAATTCACCGCTGACATTGTAGGCGGCCAGCGGATAGTCGAACTCGGTTTTCAGGGCGTGGAGAATGTCAAGATAAGGCAGGGCCGGTTTGACCATGATGATGTCGGCCCCCTCCTCGATATCCAGCGCCGCCTCGCGCAGGGCTTCACGGGCATTGGCCGGGTCCATCTGGTAGCTTTTGCGGTCGCCGAACTGGGGCGGCGACTCGGCCGCCTCGCGGAAGGGCCCGTAAAAAGCCGAGGCGTATTTGACCGAGTAGGCCATCAGGCTGACCTGGTCAAAGCCCTCCCGGTCCAGGGCTTCGCGGATGCAGCCGACACGGCCGTCCATCATGTCCGACGGGGCCACCATGTCGGCCCCGGCCGCGGCGTGGGAAACCGCTTCCCGGGCCAGCAGTTCGAGGGTCTTGTCGTTGTCGACCCGCCCCCCCTCGACCACCCCGCAGTGGCCATGCGACGTGTATTCACAGAGGCAGACATCGGTAATCAGCAAAAGTCCCGGGACCTCGTTCTTCAACGCTCTCAGGGCCTGCTGGATAATACCGTGCTCATCGTAGGCACCCGAACCCAACTCATCCTTGGTCTCGGGAATGCCGAAAAGGATGACCGCGGGGATGCCCAGTTTTTTCAACTCCCCGGCCTCTTGCACCAGTTCGTCAACCGAAAGCTGGAAATTGCCCGGCATCGAGGTAATCGGCTTCCTCACCCCCGTCCCGGGGCAGACAAACAGCGGGGCGATAAAATCGTCAACCGACAGCGCGGTTTCTCGCACCATGCGCCGGATATTGGCATCGGCCCGCAGCCGCCGGGGCCGGTAAATCGGGAAATACATTTTCCCCTCCTTGGCAATCGCCTGCCGCAACCCGCGTACAGGAAAAAAGTTCGTAACTATTCAGCCAACTACGGGGTCGGGCGCGGCTTTCCTTCGCTAGGCGTTAAGATTTCTGTTTTTCCAGCGCTCGCTCCGCCCGCATTGCAAAACTCGCTACGCTCAGACAGTTGCAATGCTTATGGGCTCCCGCTCGTTGGGAAAAACAACGAAATCTTTCCGAAATCGCTCAGAAAAACCACCCCCGCCCCCTCCTTCAAAGAGGGGGGGGATAAATTTAGCTGAATAGTTACAAAAGTTCTTGAATCACACCCGGGAGACAACTTCGCGGGCCTCGACCGACAAACTACAGGTCGAACTTTTTTCATATCATTTCACAAAATGAAAGTGCAATCTTTTTTTGCCCGGGCCCGGCCTACGGGCCGCAATAGCGGTTGACACCGGTTCCCCGTACCATTATAAAACCGGTGGGGTATTATCCACTCCGACAATCCCCGGAGAAAGTCCTTTGCAAACTTCAACCTGACCCTGGAAAACCAAGCCAGCGTATGGAATCTCTCTATTCTGCCCTGCTGCTCGGGGCCCTGCTTTTCTACCTGCTGAGCATGGCCGCGGGATTCATCTACCTGTTCCGTTCCCCGGGCAAAGCCTTGGGCTTCAGCACCCGGACCATCACCATAGGAGCCCTGCTGCATGTCGTGGCGTTCTTCCTGCGCTGCCTGGAAACCGGAACCCTGGCGGTCACCAACCTGCACGAGTCGCTCTCGTTCTTCGCCCTGCTCCTGGCCCTGGCCTTCATTGTCGTCAACCGCCGCAAACCGGCCGCCCTGCTCGGGGTCTTCACCGCCCCGCTCCTGATCCTCTTCACCCTGGCGGCCCTGCTCTCCTCGAAAACCATCACCCCGGAGCCGCCGATCCTGAAAAGCTTCTGGCTCCCGGTCCACGTCCTTTTCAGTTTCGCCGGCAACGCTTTCCTGGCCCTGGGCTGCGGAGCCGCGGTCCTTTACCTGATCCAGGAACACCTGCTCAAGAAAAAGAAGCTCAAGGGAATCTTCCGCAAGCTGCCGGCCCTGGAAAAAATCGACGAGCTCAACTATCTCTGCCTGCGTTTAGGTTTTCCCCTGCTGACGTTAGGCATCATCAGCGGTTCGGTCTGGGCCTCGTATGCCTGGGGCTCGAACTGGAACTGGGACCCCAAGGAAACCTGGTCATTGATCACCTGGCTGCTTTTCGCCGCCCTGCTCCACGGCCGCATGAACTCCGGCTGGCGCGGCCGGCGGGCCTCGCTGCTGACCATTATCGGCTTTTTCGCCATCATGTTCACCTTCCTGGGCGTCAATCTTTTCTTAAGCGGCCTGCACGGCTACGTTCACTAGCAAGCCCTTAACCCTAGCAGGTCGCGCCTCCGATTATGCATATCGTCACCCTAGGACTCAACCACCAGACCGCCCCGGTCGACACCCGGGAGAAACTGGCTTTCAAGAGCGAGGAAATCCCCGGCGCCCTGCGGCGGCTGCTGGATACGAGCCGGCTCAATGAAGCCCTGATCCTCTCGACCTGCAACCGGGTCGAACTCTACGGCTTCACCCCGGAGCTTAAAAACTGCCGGAACGAGCTCGAAACCTTCCTCGCCGATTTTCACCAGCTGGAAACCGCCGACTTCAGCGACAACCTCTATTTTCATACCGGCACCGAGGCTATCCGCCACAGCTTCCGGGTCGCTTCGAGCCTCGATTCGATGGTCATCGGCGAACCCCAGATCCTGGGCCAGCTCAAGGACGCCTTCTTCATCGCCTCCGAGGCCCGCTCAACCGGCCTGATTCTCAACCGCCTGATGCACCGCTCCTTCTTCATCGCCAAGGAGGTGAGAACCCGGACCAAAATCGCCAGCGCCGCGGTTTCGGTGAGTTTTGCCGCGGTCGAACTGGCCAAAAAGATCTTCGGCGACCTCAAGGGCAGGAAGGTGATGCTGATCGGGGCCGGCGAAATGTGTGAACTCGCCGCCCGTCATTTTGTCAACCAGGGCGTCGGCCAGGTCCTGGTCACCAACCGAACCTTCAGCCGGGCCCGGGAGCTGGCAGCCGAATTCGAAGGGCTGGCAGTCTCCTTTGACAGCTTCCGCCAGGAACTCGACGAGGCCGACATCATCTTGAGTTCAACCGGTTCGCCCGACTACCTGATCGGTCCGGCCGAGCTCTCGGCGGCCCTGAAAAAACGGCGCAACCGACCGATCTTTCTGATCGACATCGCGGTTCCCCGCGACATCGACCCCAAGGTCAACGAACTTGACAACATCTACCTGTTTGACGTCGACGACTTGAAGGAAGTCATCACCGAAAACCTCGACCAGCGCCAGCAGGAAGCCCTGCGGGCCGAACGCCTGGTCGATCTCGAGGTCGAAAAGTTCGAGCAGTGGCTGGCCTCGCTGGCGGTTACCCCGACGATCAAGGCCCTGCGCCGGCAGGTCAGTGAGATTGCCCGCCGGGAACTGGAGAAAACCCTCGCCGGCCTGCCCGACCTGGGTGAGAAGGAGCGGCGCAAGCTCGAGGCCATGGTCAACGCCATCACCAACAAGATCCTCCACCCGCCGCTGAATTACCTGAAAGCCCGGGAGCAGCACGAGGACCGGCAGCCGGCGGCCACCATCCGCCGGATCTTCAACCTACCCGACAGTGATTAGAAAATCCCTCGGCCGAAAAAGCTTCAGGATTAACCCCTATTCAGGAGTTTGACAGACATGAGCGACCGCTATCCCCCCATCATGATCGGCACCCGGGGCAGTGCCCTGGCCCTCTGGCAGGCCAACTGGGTCAAGAAACAGCTCGAGCGGGAGTACCCCGGCATCGAGGTCGGCCTGAAAATCATCAAGACCAAAGGCGACAAAATTCTCGATGTCCCCCTGGCCCAGGTCGGCGGCAAGGGTCTGTTCGTCAAGGAGATTGAGGACGCCCTGCTGGCCGGTGAAATCGACCTCGCGGTCCACAGCATGAAGGATGTGCCGACCGCACTGCCGGAAGGCCTGATGGTTGAAATCATCCCGCCGCGTGAAGACCCCCGCGACGCCTTTTTTTCCTGGAATAACCGGAAGCTGGCCGAGATGAAACCCGGATCGGTCATCGGCACCAGCAGCCTGCGGCGCAAGGCCCAACTGCTGAACGCCTTCCCCGGGTTTGAAATCCGGGACTTGAGGGGCAATGTCGACACCCGGTTGAAAAAACTTGACCGCGGCGACTATGACGGCATCATCCTGGCCGCGGCCGGGGTCAAACGTTTGGGCTGGGCCGGGCGCATCACCGAATTTATCGACCCCGCGATCTCGCTGCCGGCCATCGCCCAGGGGGCCCTGGGTATCGAAACCCGCATCGATGACAGGTTCAACAACCAACGCCTGAGTTTTTTCCACGACGAAAAAACCGCCCTCGCGGTCCGGGCCGAAAGAGCCCTGCTGAAAACCCTGGAAGGGGGCTGCCAGATCCCGATTGCGGCCCACGCCACGGTGGATGAAGAGAACCGGATCACCCTGACCGGCCTGGTTGCGGCCCTCGACGGGCGTGAAATCCTCCGCCAGACGATCAGCGGCGGCCGGCCCGAGGAACTGGGAGAGAACCTGGCCCGGTTCCTGCTGCTGGATGGGGCCGACCGGCTGCTGGCGGAATGTTTCGCGGCCCATCCCATGGCTCGCTGAACGAGCCCCAACAACCCCTCAACAAGCCCCGAAGAGGAGTGAAAAACAGCCCCATGCCGGAAAACCAGTCCATATCCGGCCCGTTGGCCGGCCGCCGCATCCTGGTCACCCGGCCACGGGAACAGGCCGCCGATCTCATCCTCAAACTCGAGGCAACCGGGGCTGAGGCCGTCACCCTGCCGACCATCATGATCTGCGACCCGCCCGACTGGGGGCCGGCCGATACGGCCATCGACAACCTTGCAGCCTACACCTGGCTGCTGCTGACCAGCATCAACGGGGTCAAACGTTTTATCGGCCGCCTGGCTGACCACGGCCACGATCCGGGACCGGCCTGCGCCCACTTGAAAGTTGTCTGCGTCGGCCCCAAAACCGCGTCCGTCGCCGGCCGGGCCGGGCTGAAAAGCCGGACCGTGGCCAGGGAGTACGCCGCCGAAGGCATCATCAAGCTTTTTTCCGGCCGCAACCTCAACGGTGAAAGATTTCTTTTCCCCCGCGCTCTGAAGGCCCGGGAACTGCTGCCTGAAAGCCTGCGCCGGCTGGGCGCCGAAGTCGATGTGGTCCCGGTCTACGAGACCCTCTTTCCCCCCGACAGCGCGGCCCGGCTCGCAGCCCTGCTGGAAAATGACACCATCGACCTCATCACCCTGACCAGCGCCTCAACCGCAACCAACCTGGCCCGTCACTGCCCTGCCGAATTCAGGGAAAAGCTGGCTTCCATCCCGGCGGTCTGCATCGGCCCGATCACGGCCGAGGCGGCGGCCGGGGCCGGCCTCAGGGTCGAGGCCACGGCGGCCTCCTACACCGCCGAAGGCCTGCTGGAAACCCTGCGCGAATACCTCTCTCGGACCGTATAAAACAAAAAACCCGGCACGCGGCCGGGTTCCCATAGGTCTTCTCTCTTCTGGTCGGGCGATTCTTTCTAAGCCGAACCCTCTCCCATAACCAGGCGGGGCACGGTAAACGGCGGCAGCGAACCATCGACCCATTCGGCCGCGGTCACCTTCTCCCAGGCTTCCTGGTTGGCCAAGACCGCCTCGACCAGCTTGTGGTTCAAGGCATGGCCGGTCTTGTTGGCCTCGAGCACCCCGATTACCGGCAGGCCCATCAGGGCGATGTCGCCGAAACAGTCAAGGATCTTGTGCCGGGCGAACTCGTCGGGAAAACGGAGACCGTTTTCGTTGAGAATCGAATATTCATCGAGCACGATAGCGTTGTCAAGCGAGCCGCCCCGGGCCAGGTTGCGGGATTTCAGCCACTCGACCTCCTGCAGGAAACCGAAGGTCCGGGCCCGGCTGATCTGGCGGTCGTAGACGGCGTCGGAAAAGGAAAAGTTAAAGCTCTGGAAACCGATCATCGGGTGATCGAAACTGATATGGCTGATAATCGAAAGCGAGGTTTCCGAAGAGGGCGGCTGGGGGCCGAGCCGGGCCCACTTGTCACCATCGGCCACGGTTACCGTGCCGGTCATCCTGAGATAACTCTTGGGCTCGACCAGGCGCCGGATCCCGGCGGTCTTGATCAGGTAGACGAAAGGCTTGGCGCTGCCGTCCATGATCGGCACTTCGGGCCCGTGGACCTCGATCAGGACGTTGTCGACCCCGAGCCCGGAAAGGGCCGAGAGCAGGTGCTCGACGGTGCCGATGGAAAAAGCCCCATGCCCCAGGGTGGTCGCCAGGGAGGTATCGACAACGTAGGCGGACAAGGCGGGAATGGTGGTCAGCACCCGGCCCTGCTCGATCCGCTGCAACTTGATACCGTGGTCGGCCGGGGCCGGCTTGAGAACCAGCCTGACCCGGGCCCCGGAATGGAGGCCGATACCGACACAGGAGATTTCTTTCCGTAAAGTTCTCTGAAAAAACATGTAAAAAGTCTGCTTTAAATTTATATGCAAATCCCCGCTTCCATCCGCATGGAGAGCGGACAGACAACAGGTAAGGGCATCTTCAGACGCTCTTTATATACGAATTGACAACTTTTTGCAAGCCCCGGCCCCGCCCCCCGACAAAGAGAGGATGGAAATCCTAGCCGATGCGTTCTTTAAGAAGCTGGTTGACCATCCGGGGATTGGCCTGGCCGCCGGTTTTTTTCATCACCTGGCCGACGAAGAAACCGAACAGCTTGGTTTTGCCGGCCTGGTACTCGGCCACCTTGTCGGCATTGGCGGCAAGAATCTCTTCGACCAGCCCGGCCAACTCCCCGGCGTCCGACATCTGGGCCAGGCCCTCGCGTTTGACGATTTTCTCAGGATCGCTGTCGGCCTCGCGATACATCAGGGAGAGAACCTGCTTGGCAATCTTGCCGCTGATGGTCCCCGCTTCGATCAGGTTGATAAGCCCGCCCAGGCCTTGGGCGCTGACCGGGCAGTCGGCAATCCCGATCTTGTCTTCGTTGACAAATTTCAAGAGCTCGACCATCACCCAGTTGGCCGCGGCCTTGGGCCGGCCGCAGACTTTGGCAACGGCCTCGAAATAGTCGGCCAGGGCCCGGTCGGCGCAGAGCACCTCGGCGTCGGCCGGCGGCAGCCCGTACTCTTCGACCAGCCGCCGGCGCTTGGCCGCCGGCAACTCGGGCAGGTTCGCCTTAACCTCAGCGATCCATTCCTTGCTGATAACCACCGGCAGCAGGTCGGGATCGGGGAAGTAGCGGTAGTCGTGGGCCTCCTCCTTGCCCCGCATGGCCATCGTCACCCCGCGCTCGACGTTCCACAGCCGGGTCTCCTGGACCACGACCCCGCCCTCGTCGAGAATCTCGGCCTGGCGTTCGACCTCGTAGTCGATGGCCCGCTGGACGTTGCGGAAGGAGTTCATGTTCTTGAGCTCGGCCCGGATCCCGAACTCATTACGGCCGAAAGGCCGCAGCGAGATGTTGGCGTCGCAGCGGAAACTGCCCTCTTCCATGTTGCCGTCGGTAATCCCCAGGTAAACCAGGATGTCGCGCAGGGCCCGGAGATAGGCCACGGCTTCGGCCGCGGAACGCATGTCGGGCTCACTGACGATTTCCAGAAGCGGCACGCAGGCCCGGTTGTAGTCGACATAGCTGACCCCGAATTCGTCTTCGGGATGGACCAGCTTGCCGGCGTCCTCCTCCATGTGGATCCTAGTGATCCCGATCCTCTTGCCGGTGCCGTCGACTTCGATGTCGAGATGGCCGCCGACGCAGATCGGCAGTTCGAACTGGGAGATCTGGTAGCCCTTGGGCAAGTCGGGGTAGAAGTAGTTCTTGCGGGCAAACACGCTGTTTCTGGTGATTTCGCAGCCAGTCGCCAGCCCGGCCCGGATGGCGTAGTCGACAACCTTGCGGTTCAATACCGGCAAAGCGCCCGGCATCCCGGTGCAGACCGGGCAGGTGTTGGC
>WFRT01000009.1 GCA_015486445.1 Pseudomonadota bacterium
ATAAAAACTGGAGTTTTCGATTTTCAAGGAGATATCGCTTACGAAGATCCAGCTGTCCAATGGCTTTCTGATATTATAGTCACCGTGTGCCTTCATGTGTTGGAAAAAATGGAGATAAATACATCTCCTATATTTTGGAATGCAGTTGATTTAAATAAAGCTCAACAGATTAATGATTTTCTTGTTAAGAACATGAATAATCTTATTGATGAAGCGAACAAATTAACCTGTTACCCCGATGCTGAAACTGTTTCCGTGGGAATAATAAATACGATTAACAAGCTGTTGAATTCTCAATAGTTTAAAACAATGGGCCGAATATGGCTTGGGTTTGCGGTCTGTAGGTTGACAAATCCCCGGTATCCCTGCTCCCACGGGGCTTTCAGCGGATAGGCATTTTGGGGCGTGTGTCTACAAAATTCAGGGCATTTTCGTTAGGCTGATGACCTGTTTAGGTGGAGTAATATTTAATGATTTTAATATGTTTGATGTGTCCTGATGGATTTCGTTGCGCATGAGTACACGATAATTTAAATCAAAAAATTCTGTAATTTTCAGCTTCTCCAGGGAGTGCAGGATTCGGTGCCAAGGCAGGCCGCACCGGAGCTCGGCGACTCGCTCTATCAGAAGCGCCAGAACACAGATTTTGACATGGGTCTCGATACGGCGAGATGCCCAATGGTACATCGGCATCAACTGAATCTGTGACCGCTTGAGGGAACGGAAGCAACGTTCGATAACCATAAGACCTTTGTAACCACAGGCAGCATCTTCGAGGCTGATGGTATCGTCGTTTGTTTCGATGACCCATTTGCCGTCATATCTGGCAGCATCACGAATTGCCCCTCGGTCTATGCGAACAAGTCCGGACTTGGTGATTCGCAGATAACGCTTGTAGCGACGTGATGCCAGGAGGTCAATCGCCCACTGGGCCGTTGCCGAATGATTCTTGTGCTTGCCGAGTTCATCTTCAAGGAGCTCAACGATCGATTGGCGGTGCTTTTCCTGCCTTGCGGCCTCCTTGGGATTGTAGCAAAGGATGTAACGTTTGCGACGTTCACCGTTACCGACAACAACCTCCTTGGCATGCAGGTTGTCGCGAAAGACGGTGTAGCGTCCTCGTTTGCCGAGGACCTCGCGTTTGACCTCGGCAACGCTTGCCATACGGCAGGCCAAGAGATATTTGCCGCAGGCACGTGCCAATTCTGCTCGATTCTCTTCGGAGTTCATCCCGGAATCGGCCACGAACATTGCCCGCCCCAGGTTCCATCCCCTGAGGTCGGCACGAATTTTCTTGATGGTAGTGACATCGGCGGTGTTGCCGGGAAGAACCCAACTGCGAACCGGGATGCCCTCGCGAGTAACGGCTAAGGCAATCACCACCTGGGGAGCCCAGAAGCCCTCTTTCGCGTGCCCGAATTTTCGCAAGGTGGCATTTTCGTGGTGGTCTGGATCGTCCTCCATGTCAACATGAAATGATGCTGTGGTGGTATCGTAGAAGATCAGATCGACTTCCATGTTGAGCAGATTGGCGACTTTGAAAAAGATCGTCTCCTCAACCTTATCAATGTTGGCATGAAGAAAATCCATGGCCTCGTACATCTGCCTGAGCTTCAAGCTGCCGCATGTGGGAAGATAGACTGTTTTCAACCACCGATCCCAGACACCAAGTTTGGATTCAGGGGCGCACAATCGGTTGGCAACCATGGCGAAGAGAGCTCTCTCGTAAGGAATCTTGATGCCTGCTGCGTTTTGGATGCGACAAAGCGTTTCTCGTAATCCCAGCCGATCCCAAAGGGTTTCGATTGCCATGGGGGCCCCGAACTCCAGGGTCTGGCTGATCTTGAGATTTTGCGGAAAGCCATCCGATTGTGAAGCCCCAGATGCGTCCAGGGGGTCAGCGACAGTAATGCCGCAGATACGGGCGATGGAGCCGCAAAGACGGACCAGGTCTTGACGGTTCAGTCGATCCGCCCGCCCAAAGTTATGGATGATCTGGGCTACCGGCTTTTTGGTTTCAGGGTGACGGACATTGTGTGCCAGCTGCAGGTATTCGACAGTTGATCCGTCTTTGTTTTTACGTTTGGTTTTCCTCAAGTACATGCTTACCTGTTTAGCATGTAAACAAATTAATATCAAGCGAAAAAGCAAAAACGTGTGCCTACAGATTTTGGGCGCCGACAAAAGCGTCAAACTTGTAACTGCTTGAATTTTTGGAAATTATTTTTCGGACCGGTGGATTTTTGACCGATTTAGTGCTTACTGACCGCAAACGAAAGTTCGTCCGCGTGCCAGACAACCTGACCTGGTGTTGTTTACGAAACCTAGAATTCCCTGATCCGGCGGTAGAGGGTGTCGCGCTGAACCGGTTTGAAGCCGGCGGTGCGGATGGTGTCGACCAGTTCCTCAAGAGAAATGGAGAAGTGGACGCCGGCCGCGGCGACGACATTTTCCTCGATCATCGTCGAGCCGAAATCGTTGGCCCCGAAGTAAAGGGCGACCTGGGCCAGCTTGGTCCCCTGGGTCACCCAGGAGGCCTGGATACTCGGGATGTTGTCGAGAACCAGGCGGGACAGGGCCAGAACCCGGAGGTAGTCGACGCCGGTGGCGGCCATCTCAACCTCCCGGCCCAGTTCGGTATTGGCCGGCTGAAAGCTCCAGGGGATGAAGGCGGTAAAGCCCCGCGTCCGGTCCTGGACCTCGCGCACGCGAAAAAGGTGCTCGATCAGTTCGCCGGGGGTTTCGAGCGAGCCGAACATCATCGTCGCCGTGGTTTTCAGGCCCAGGCCGTGGGCCGTCTCCATGACCCCGAGCCATTTTCGCCAGCCGATCTTGTTGGGGCTGATCCGGCCCCGCACCCGGTCATCGAGAATCTCAGCCCCGCCGCCTGGAATCGAGCCCAGGCCGGCGGCCTTGAGCCGCTCCAGAACCTCCGTGACGGTAAGTTTCGAGACCTCGGCGATGTGGCAGATCTCGGGCGGCGAGAAGCCGTGGATGTGGATGGCTGGAAACTCGGCCCGGATGTTTTCCAGCAGGGAGATGTAGTAGTCGATCTCAAGCTCCGGGTTGAGCCCCCCCTGGAGCAGGATCTGGGTGCCGCCGAGAGCCAGGGTCTCGGCGATTTTTTGCCGCAGGCTCTCCGGGGCGATGACAAAGGCATCGTCATCCTCGGGCCGGCGGTAGTAGGCGCAGAAACGGCACTGGCACCGGCAGATGTTGGTATAGTTGATATTGCGGTCGATGGCAAAGGTGACCTCGGCCCCGGGGTGCAGTTCAAGCCTTCGGGCATGGGCCCGTTCACCCAGTTCCAGCAGGTCGCAGTTTTGAAAAAGCTCAAGGGCGGTTTCGCGGTCAATCCGGTTTTCACTCATCGTCCCGCCCCCCCGGCAACCCGGCCCGTAACCGGCCGGTAAAAGGTGTCGCGCTCGACCGGGCGCTTCCCGGCCCGGCGGATCAGGTTGCGAATGTAGTCTTCGTCAAGGCCGGTCGCGCTTTTGGCCCCGGCGGCGTGGGTGATGCGCTCCCTGACCACCGTGCCGTCGAGATCGTTGACCCCGAAAAAGAGGGAGAGCTGGGCAATCTTTTCTCCGAGCATCACCCAGTAGGCCTTGAGGTGGCGAAAGTTGTCGAGGTAGAGCCTGGCGATGGCCAGGGTCTTGAGATCATCGATCCCCGAGGTTTCCCCTTTTTTGCGGATGTCGGTGTTTTCGGCGTGGAAGGCGAGGGGAATGAAGACCTGGAAGCCGCCGGTCCGGTCCTGGAGCCGGCGCAGCTGCTCCAGGTGGTCGATCCGGTCGGCGATACTTTCGACATGGCCGTAGAGCATCGTCGCGTTGGTCGGGATCCCGGCCCCGTGGGCCGTCTCCATGATTTCCAGCCAGCGTTTTCCGGAGATCTTTTCCGGGCAGATTTTATTCCGCACCGCGGGCGCGAAAATCTCGGCTCCGCCGCCCGGCATGGCTTCCAGCCCCGCCTCTTTCAGAGCGCTGAAAACCTCGGCCACATCCAGCCCGCTGAGCTTGGCGAAATAATCGATCTCGACCGCGGTAAAGGCCTTGACGACAATCCCGGGATGGGCTTTTTTCAGGCTTTTGAGCAGGTCCAGGTAGAATGCGAAAGGCCGGTCGGGGTGCAGGCCGCCGACGATGTGAAATTCGCGGATGCCAAGCTTTTCGGCCCCTTCGACCTCGCCCAGAATCTCGTCGATCCCCTGCTCATAGGCCCCGTCCTCGCCCTTGAGCCTGCTGTAGGCGCAGAAACGGCACTGGTTGACACAGATGTTGGTCGGGTTGATGTGGCGGTTGATGTTGTAGAAAACCACCTCGCCGTTGCGCTTGGCGTTGACTTCAGCGGCCAGCCGGCCGAGGCTGAACAGGTCGGCCTCTTCATAAAGCCACCGGGCCTCGTCGGCGGACAGGCGCTCGCCGGCCCGGATCCGGCCGGCGATGTGGGCAAATTCACTTGTCATATTTTTCCGTTGTCAGAGGTTGCCTAGTCGACCCTCAGGGAGGAACCGACACAGGCGAAAAAGAAACGTTCTGGCATCCTGGCATAGAGCAGGGCCGACTTCTCCAGGCCGGTGCAGTGGGAAACCCCGAGCTTTTCAATCCCGTAACGGTCGATGACCTTTAAGGTTTCGGTAAACTGCTCCTCCTCGGAAAAACCGAGATGGGTGCCGCCGATGACCGCGTAGATACGGTCGCGGTTGAACTTGTCGATGATATAATCGAGGATATTGACCATCCCGGCGTGGGCGCAGCCGAGGATGACGATCAGTCCCCGGTCGGAATCGATGACCAGCGAAAGATCGTCCTGGATCGGGTCGGGCTTGACTTCATGACCGTCGTCGTAACGGGCCACCATCTCGGCATCGCCCTTTTCGAACGGGGTGTGGCGCGGTACCTCGCCGGTCAGGGTCAGGCCCGGGGCGATCTCGCTCAGCTCCCGGGAAAGCCTGAACTCGGCCCCCAGCGACTCGAGGAAAGAACGCTTGAAAGGCAGGCCGATAGCCCGCCGGGCCCGGCCCCAGAAGCGCTCGATAAAGATCTCGGGGTGAGCGTAGACCGGCACCGGCCCGCGCTGGCGCAAAACCATCGGCAGCCCCCCGGTATGGTCGTAATGGCCGTGGCTCAGCATGATTGCCTTAATCGAGGAAAGATCTTTTTTCAGCAGCATGGCATTCTGGCTGATGCCGATGCCCTGGCCGGTGTCGAACAGGTAATTGCCCTGTTCGGTTTCGATAAAACAGGAAAAACCATGCTCGCCGATACCGCCAAACGGCATCCCCACCGAATTTTCACACAGAATCGTAATTTCCACTTTCATAACGCCGCCTCCTGCTTTTGCACTGAAACACAACGTAACCATTCAGCCGACTCCGGGGTCGGGGGTGGCTTTTCTGAGCGATTTCGGAAAGATTTCGTCGTTTTTCCCAGCGAGCGGGAGCCCATAAGCATTGCAACTGTTTGAGCGTAGCGAGTTTTGCAATGCGGGCGGAGCGAGCGTAAGGAAAAACAGAAATCTTAACGCTTAGCGAAGAAATGCCGCCCCCGCCCCCTCCTGAAAGCGGGGAGATAGAATTTAGCTGAATGTGACAACACAACTATCCCGCAAATGAAATACCACCTGCGGGATAGGATTGCAAACACTTAATAAAAATATGGTTAACTGGTCCTAGGCCGGAACCGCCTCTTCCCGGCTGACCCGGCGCCGCTGGTTGTAATAGATCGCGGCAATCAGGGCAATGCCGATCGGGTAGGCAAGGAAGCGGTGCGGCAGGTCGATGTACTCGGCCAGCAGATCGGGCCGGAACATGATCAGGGTGGCAACCAGCAGCAGGATCAGGTCGTACCATTTATTCTTGGTGAAGAACCAGCCCTGGGTCGCCGAGGCAAAGGCGCAGGTGCCGATGCAGGCGGTCAGAAAGATCATGATCCCGATCGGCCAGCTGTTGATATTGTGCAGGATCAGGTCGCTGTTGAAAATGAACATGAAAGGCAGAATCGAGGTTCTGATGTCATACATGAACCCCTGGATTCCGGTTGGAATCGGGTCGGACTGGGCCAGGGCCGCAGCGGCGTAGGAAGCCAGTCCCACCGGCGGGGTGTCGTCGGCCAGGATACCGAAATAGAAGCAGAAGAGGTGGGCCGCCATCAACGGTACGATGAAACCGTTGGCGCCGCCGACGTTGACGATGATCGGCGCCGTCAGCGAGGCCATGACGATGTAGGTCGCGGTGGTCGGCAGGCCCATGCCGATCAACAGGCTGGCAATCGCCGTAATTATCAGCATCAGGTAGATGTTGCCGCCGGAGAGCTGCTCGACGATCTGGGTGATCATGCCGCCGATGCCCATGTTGACCACCCCGACGATAATCCCGGCAGAGGCACAGGCCACCGCCACGGTGACCATGTTCTTGGCTCCCGAAGCCAGCCCGTCATACAGTGTCCCCAGGCTTTTCTTCAGCCCTTCGGCAATAAATCCGGCCCGGCCGCGGCCGTCATAGAGATCTTTAAGAAAAACCACGGCAAAGAGCCAGAGAATCGAGTTGAAAGCGGACTTGTCGGGCGAGTGCCGCAGGTAGATCAGTTCGTAAAGCAGGACCCCGATCGGAAGCAGAAAATGAAGACCCTCGAGCAGGGTTTCCTTGAGCTTGGGCAGTTCCTCCTTGCGCAGCCCCCGCAAACCCAGCTTCGAAGCCTCGATGTGGGTGATATAGAGAAGCGCCGCGTACGAGGCAAAGGCCGGAATCGCCGCCGCCTTGACCACGGCGATGTAGGGCACGTTGACATATTCGGCGATGATAAAGGCCGCCGCACCCATGATCGGCGGAGCGATCTGGCCGTCGGTGCTGGCCGCGACCTCGATGGCGGCCGCCTTCTTGGCCGGGTAGCCGACCTTTTTCATCAATGGAATCGTAAAGGTTCCGGTGGTCACGATGTTGGCGATGCTCGATCCCGAAACCATCCCGGTCAAACCGCTGGCCAGAACCGCGGCCTTGGCCGGACCGCCTTTGAAGCGCCCCAGGAAACACAGGGCCAGGTCGATGAAAAATTTGCCGGCCCCGGCCTTTTCGAGCAGGGCCCCGAGCAGGACGTAAAGAAAGACCACCCGGGCCGAGACATCGAGCGGGATACCGTAGATGCCTTCGCTGGAAAGGGTGATCTGGCTCAGGTAGCGGTTAATCGAAACCCCGCGAAAGGCCAGGACATCGGGCATGTAGGGGCCGAAATAGGCATAGATAGAAAAAAAGATGGCAATCAGCGAGAGGGCCGGTCCCAGGGCCCGGCGGGCCGCCTCGAGAAGGGTTACCAAAAGAATAATGCCGACTACGACATCGAGGGTCGAGGGCATGCCGGAGCGGGAAGCGATCCCCTCCCAGTCAAAATAGAGATAAAGGGCGCTGACCGCCCCGAGCAGGGCGAAAAGATAGTCGATCCAGGGAATATGGTCCCGGGCCGAGAGGAACTTGAGATAAGGCCGGGGCTTTTTGAAAAAAGGCACATTGAGATAGAGCAGAACCATCGCGAAAGCCAGGTGAATGGCCCGGATGGCGATCGAATCAAGCAGCAGCCAACTCGATACCGAGAGTTGAAAAAGCGACCAGGCGACCGCGATTACCGGCACCAGATAGCGTTCGAAACCGTGCAGGACCCGGATTTCTCCGCTCTCTTCCGCGATTATCTCTTGCAGGGCCTCATCCTGCGGCTTTTCCCTGACCTCTTCCGAGTTTGCCATATCAACCCCCCAGCTGCTGTAGTTCCACCATAAAACACCGGTGGGGGGAGGCCCAGGCCATCCCCCCACCGGAAACCAGGCAAACGCTTCGGTTTACATCAAGCCAACTTCTTTATAGTACTTGACGGCACCGGGATGGATCGGAGCCGAAAGCCCTTCCAGCATATTTTTCTTGGTCAGGACCGAAAAAGCCGGATGCAGCTTCTTGAAAGCTTCAAGGTTGTCGAAAACTTCCTTGGTGATGGCGTAGACGATCTCGTCGGAGATATCGGCCGAGGTCACCAGGGTCGCCTTGACGCCAAAGGTCGGAACCTCGGCTTCCTTGTTGGTGGCGTTGGGATAGAACTTCATCGGAATGAAGGCCTTGGCATAGTAGGGATACTTGGCCAGCAGGGGCTGGACATCGGGGATCGCGACAATGTGAACCTTGATCCGGCCGGCGGTAGCTTCCTTGATCGAACCGTTGGGATGGCCGACGGTGTAGAAATAAGCGTCGATCCGCTCATCCTGGAGAGCCGACGCGGCTTCCACGGCTTTCAGGTACTCGGCCTTGATATCCTTTTTCTCGTCGAGGCCGGCCAGAGCCAGGGCGTCGCGGGCGTTGCCGAGCTGACCGGAACCGGGGTTGCCGATGGCCACCCGGTGACCCTTGAGATCAGCCAGTGATTTGATGCCGCTGGCATCGGTGGCGATCAGGGTGACCGATTCGGGATGCAGGCTGAAAACCGAGCGCAGTTTCTTCTGCGGTTTGCCTTCCCACTCTTTCAGGCCGTTGACGGCCTGGAACTGGCGGTCGGACTGGGCGATGCCGAACTCGAGATCGCCGTTCATCACCGCGTTGATGTTGAAAACCGAGCCCCCGGTCGACTCGACCGTGACCTTGAGGTTGTAGACCTTGGACTTCTTGTTGACCATCCGGCTGATGGCGCCGCCGGCCGGGTAATAGACCCCGGTGACTCCGCCGGTGCCAATCGTGACAAACTGGATTTTCGCCATCGAGGCGACCGGAGTCATCAACAGACCCAGGGCCAGGCACAAAACAAACAGCATCACTTTCTTCATCTCTAACTCTCCTTATACTGGTTTTAAGATTACCGGGTTGACTGAAATATTGCCGGAATAAAAAAAGTGCCGGAACCCGGAAACGATTTCCGGGCACAGACCTTAATCAGCGATAAAGAGCTACTCTTCAAGATGCTGCCGAGCCGGGGAGCGCGTAACCAGGACGCTGGTCTTGGCCCGCCGGACAATCTTTTCGACCGTGGCCCCATAGTAGAAAAACTTCAGGCCCTGGCTGCTGCGGCCATGCGATCCGATAACCACCAGGTCCACCGGGTGCGCCTCGAGCTCTTCCAGAATTTCAATTACCGGGTTGCCCCGGCGGATATGAAAATGGTGCTTCACCTCCTGCAGGGCGGGGAACCGTTCAACCAGTTTTTCCAGGTGCCGGCGCGCGTCATTGAGCGCCTCATGGCGGAGCTTGTCGAATTCCTTCTCGCTCAGGTAACGAAACAGCATGCTTTCATCGGGATTGACATGCAGGATGGTGAGTTCGCAATCGCGCCACTTTGCCAGCTCAATAGCGTGGTTCAGGGCATAAAATGAATCCTCGGAAAAATCGGTGGGAACCAGAAGCGAGTTGATCAGCATGGCCAATCCTTTCTGAACTGCGGTTTTACTATCAGGAATCTCCCGGCCGAAAAACCGGCCTGCTTCTGCCTGAGCAGTATCAATATCATATTTTTCATCTAATGCAACATCTTTTTACTCACGCCGGCAGGAGAGAACTCAGGAAAAATAGTTGACGGCGTTGGCGAAGACCACCCGGCCCGGGCCGGGGGCGGTCCAGTCGAGTTCGGGCGCCAGGGCCCGCCTCTCCGGCCAGTCGGGCAGTTGACTCAGGCGCAGGGCCCGTTCGGGGTGGGGCATCAGGCCGAAGATGCGGCCGTCGACCGAGGTGATCCCGGCGATATCGTTGAGGGAGCCGTTGGGGTTGGCGGGAAACTCCCCGGCCGCCGCCACCACCTCGCCGGCCTCGTCCCGGCGGGCATAGCGCAGGGCGACCTGGCGGCGGTCTTCGAGCTCCGCCAGGGTTTCCGCCGGGGCCTGAAAGCGGCCCTCCCCGTGGGCCACCGGGAGCTGCAGCGACGTCACTCCGCGCAAAAAAACCGAGTTTGCCACCGGGGCCACGAGTTCGACCCAGCGACACTCGTAGCGGGTTGAGCAATTGGCAATCAGGGCCACCCGGCGGCGGCCGAATTCACCGGCGCCGGGCCCGCCAGGCAGAAGCCCGAGGTTGACCAGAACCTGGAAACCGTTGCAGATGCCCAAAACCAGCCGGTCACGGCTGACAAACTCAAGCAGCTCGGCCCACAGGTGATGACGCATCTTGTTGGCCAGGGCGTTGCCCGAACCGGTGTCGTCGCCGTAGGAAAAGCCACCCGGGACCACAAAAATCTGGGCCCCGGAAAGCTTTTCCGGAGCTGCGATCAGGTCGTTGACATGAATGATCCGGCTTTCGGCGCCGCAGCTGTCGAAAGCATAGGCGGTCTCCTCTTCGCAGTTGATGCCGTAGCCGCTTAAAATCAGAACTCGTGGTTGGGTCATGGTAAAAATTCCTGAAACTTCAGCCCGTTTCCGGCCCGGTGCCGGGGGCGCGGGTTTTCCCGGGATTTAGAAGCCGGCAAAGGTTGAGCGATAATTTTTCTCCAGCGCCGCAATCGTCGTCTTGACCAACACTTGTCCGGCCTGGCTGACCTGCACCTGCTGGTCGGCCCGCACCCGGCCCAGCCGGTTGCAGTTCCAGGCCGCAAACCGTTCTGCAAAACGCTGCGCCAGCGCCGGGTCGAGGGAGACCAGGAAGCGGCCGGGATATTCGTTGAAGAGCTGGAGATCGGCCCTGATTCCGGCCGCCAGGTCGAGATCGAAGCCCAGGCCCGCGGCCAGCCCGCCGAGACCTACAGCCCGGGCCAGCCCGCCCTGGGCCAGGGGGTAGACCGAACGAAAATCGCCGGCCGCCACGGCCGCCGCGAAGGCTTTGTAAAAAGGTATCTTTTCCGCCGCCTTAAAACCCGGCACCCGGCCCCGGCTGCCGGGCGCGACCAGCTTTTCTTCCCGCAGCAGGCCAAGGTACTCACTGCCCCCAAGCTCCGACCCGCCGGGCCCGCCGAGCAGCCAGAGCTCGTTGCCGGGCCGGGCGAAGGCCAGGGAGCGGACCCGGTCAATCGTCGGCACCACGCCGATCGCCGAAATCAGAATGGTCGGCGGCACCGAAATCAGCACCGGGTTGTCATCGACATCAAAACCTTTGAAATCATTATACATGCTGTCTTTGCCGGAAATAAACGGGGCCTCGTAGGCCAGGGCGGTTTCGTAACAGGAGCGGGCGCACTGCTTGAGCTGCCAGAGGCGCTCGGGATCATCGGAAGAGCACCAGCAGAAGTTGTCCAGCAGGGCGATTCGACCATACGGAACCCCGACCGCCAGCAGGTTGCGAATCGCGGTATCGATGGCGGTGGCGGCCGCGGCCGCGGTGTCGAGGTCGCTCAGAAAAGGGTAGAGGCTCTGGGAGATGGCCACCCCCCGGGGATTTTCAGGCAGGGGCTGGACCACGGTGGCAAAACCGTTGACCCGCCCCTTGCCGACCAGCGGCTTCAGCACCGAGCCCCCCTGGACCTCGAAATCGTACTGGTAGCTGACAAAGTCGTGGGCCGCCAGGTTGAGGCGGCTGAAAAGCCGGGGAAAAAGTTCCTCCAGAGCCAGTTCCTCGACGCCCGGCAAGACCACATCGTTGGCCGGAGAGGGACGCGGCCTGGTCCGCAGCCGTTTTTTCGGCAGCCCCTCATGGAGAAACTCAAGCTCCATGTCCATGACCCGCTCGCCCTCGTAGAAAACCCGGCAGCGGCCCGAGTCGTCAAATTCACCGATCACCGTGGCCTCGACCCCGCGCCGGTCGAGCAGATCCTTGAGCCGGGGCCACTTTTCCGGCGGCACGGCCAGGGTCATGCGCTCCTGCGACTCGCTGATCCAGATCTCCCAGGGGGCCATGCCGGCGTACTTGACCGGCACCTTTTCGAGCTCGACCCGACAGCCCCCGCATTCCCGGGCCATCTCGGCCACCGAGCAGGAAATCCCGCCGGCGCCGTTGTCGGTGATACTGTTGTAGAGATCGAGATCGCGGGCTTCCTTGACGATGGCGTCGGAAAATTTCTTCTGGGTGATCGGGTCGCCGATCTGGACCGCGG
>WFRT01000010.1 GCA_015486445.1 Pseudomonadota bacterium
AAAAATCGTTTCCGGGTCGCTGCCGCAGCTCCTGGCCACGCCGACGCCCCGGCCCTTTCCGGCCGACACCAGGGGGTAGAAGTCCTGGGTGAAAACCACGAGTTGGCGTTCCCCGGTGCAGGTTACGAAAACTTCCTCCGTGTATTTGTCGTAATAGAGCCCGGCCGGGTAGTTGAGCGGGTCGCCGCACTCGTCCCGGGTGATTACCCGGATGCAGCGGAGCTGGAAATGTTTTTCCGTTTTTTCAAGCGCCGGGGCGGCGGCCCGGCCGGGCCGCGGGACGGCCAGGACCAGCAGCAGGAGGAGAAACGCGGGCCCGGCCAGGGCGGCCCTGGTAATGAATGAGGTTTGGCGTTGCATCGTTTTTCCGGCTCCTGTTCGGGGCGGGCCGCGGCCGGTGGTTTCCGGGTATGGTGGTGATTGCGGCGGCTCTTTTTTTCACTTTTTCCGGCCCGGCCGACGGAGTGCTGTGGACCATGGGTTAAGGTGGGGAGAAGGAATTTTTGTGCCAGCCGAAAAAAATCCCCCGCGACCGGTGGTCGCGGGGGAACCCCTCGGAGAAGAGAGGCGCGGGGGCCGGGTGAGGCTGCGGGCCGGGCTTACAGGTTGAGCCAGACGGCATAACGCAACAGTTGTTCGTATTCGGTGAAGTCCTGGCAGGATTCTTCATAGTCGCAGAGCGGGCTGAAGCTTTCTTCCAGGAACCAGAGACTGACATCGCTGTCGTAATCCGGGGGCGAGCCAAAATTTTCGATGTAGACGAGATCGACGATCCAGCCCTGGATCTGTTCCCGGTCAAGATTGTTGCTGCCGCCGAAGGCGTTGGTTTCCGGGAGCATTTTCAACTCTTTGATCAGGGATTGCTTCATCTGGCGAACCTGTTCGATACTTTTCATGCCATTGCTCCTCTGCTCGGGGCGTGATGGTGATTTTTTTGAAAATTACTTGTAGAGAGGTTTGAGCAAGGAGGGTGCCAGTCGCAAAAAATCTCATTATGTGGATATAACTAATTGAAATAAAAAGGATTTATTTTTTTGTTGCGGGAGTTGTCGCAAGGTGGGGTGGAGCGTCAAATCTCACACTTGGTGTATTATATGGCGATAAGTGCGGAGAAAAGACCCAGCTTTTCCAGCCGCCGGCGTCAAGGGGCGCGGCCGCCGGCCGGGAGGGGGTGAGAAACCCGGGAGGTTAATGAAGATTGAACTTTTTCATCCGGTAGCGCAGGGTGTCGCGGCTCAGTCTCAGGAAACGGGCCGCCCGGGTCTGGTTGCCGGCATGCTTGTCAAGCGCCAGTTGGATGATGGCTTTTTCCAGTTCGTCGAGGGATAGTCCTGCGGCCGGCAGGGTGATGACAATCTCGCCGTGCTCACCGTTGGCCGCCGCCGGGCCGGGATTGTCGGGGGTTGTCGATTCCCCGGTCCGGCGGCCGGGGGACGGGGTTGTCGGCGAGGCGGTTTCCGATCCCTTGGGGCTGCCGGTTTCGGAAGCGAGATTGAGGTTGCCGGGGCTGAGAATCCGGCTGTCTTCCAGGATGATGGCTCTTTCAATCGTGTTGCGCAGTTCCCGGACATTGCCGGGCCAGGCGTAGGCCAGCAATTTCTCCAGGGCCTCGGGACTGAGGTCTTCGATATTGCGGTTGTGCTCCTGGTTGAAGGTTTCCACGAAGTGCCGGGCCAGGTGGGGAATGTCGGTCGGCCGCTCCCGCAGTGGGGGGATCTTGATGGTCATGACGTTAAGGCGGTAGAAGAGGTCGGCCCGGAAGGCCCCGTCCCGGACCATCTTTTCCAGGTTACGGTTGGTGGCCGCAATGATCCTGACGTTGACGGCGATGTCGCGGTCGCCGCCCAGTCGCCGGTAGCGCTTATTTTCGATGACCTTGAGAATCTTGCCCTGCATGGGCAGGGGCATGTCGCCGATCTCGTCGAGAAACACGGAACCGCCGTCGGCCAGTTCGAAAATTCCCTTGTGGCGCCGGCCGGCGTCGGTGTAGGCGCCTTTCTCATGGCCGAAAAGTTCATTTTCCAGCAGGTTCTCCGGGATCGCGGCGCAGTTGATTTCGAAAAACGGGTGGCGCGAGCGGCGACTGTAGAAGTGCACCGCCTGGGCGACCAGTTCTTTGCCGGTGCCGGATTCCCCGAGAATAAGCACGGTTTTGTCGTTGGTCTCGGCGCATCTTTTGATGATCTTGAAGACCTCGATCATCTTGGAACTGTTGCCGATCAGTCGGTCTTCGTTGATCTTTCGGTTGACCGGGGTTTCCGTTTCCTCCATCGGGCCGGCAATCTTTTTCTTGCTGAAAGCCTGCTTGATTATCTGCCTGACCGAATCCAGGTTGAAAGGCTTGCCGATGTAATCTTCGGCCCCGAGCTTGAAAGCCTCGACGGTCGAACCGACATCGGCGAAGGCGGTGATCATGATGATGATCAGTTCCGGATTTTCCCGCTTGAAAGTCTCCAGCAGCTTCAGCCCGCTGGCATCGGGCAGGCGGATGTCGAGCAGTACCATGTGGGGTTTGAAGGCCTCGATTTTAGCCCGGGCCTCAGCCCCGGTGGCGGCCGTTTCGACGAGGTAGCCGTCTTTGCTCAGGGGATGGGAAAGGGACCAGCGGATCAGGGGCTCGTCGTCAACGATAAGAATTTTTTTCATATTTTCCCCGGCGGCTCTGTCGACTTGACAGGTAGGTTGTGAATCTTCGGATAAGCAATAACCATGCAACAACTTGTTGCCTGCTGCGAAGCCGATTTTATGGGGATATATGCCGGATATCTGGAAGGCCAGGGTGATATCCCCCTGTTAACTGGGTTATATCACCCTTTATAACCAAAGTCCACCGGGCGGTTTGTAAATCGCCCCCGGTTTTTCTGGGCAATAACATTTTCTGCCATAAGGTTTTTATGCTTGTTTGCCGGGGCGGTTGTTTGTTATAGCTGGAAATATCGCCATTCCAAAACCGTGCGGCTGAAATTTTGCAGTCGCCCACGGGGTGTCGCTCTTTTGAACGGTTTCACGGCTTTACCTGACAAAAATACTGGACAAAGCTGTGTTTTCGAAGTAACCTTTGCAAACCATGCTTCGGGCCCCCCGGGTCGGGTTCGTGGGCAGGTGGGAGGTTGTCATGGCTCACCCGGGTCAGAAAAAAACGGCAGCGGCCGCTGATGAGTTGCAGACCATGCGACTCGAACTTGAGGAGTTGCGACGGGAAAACGAGTATTTTCGCAGTGTCCTGAAAAACTTTCGCAACGGTTTGCTGACCGTTGACAACAACCTTGAAATCATCTTCTTCAATCGCACGGTGGAACGTCTGCTGGGCTACACCCCGGACGAACTGCAGGGGATGAAACTCTCCCGCCTGATCCAGGCCGAAGAGGAGGTTGTGCTCGACATCCTGCGCCGGGGCGGTTTCTGCGTCGACCCCAAGACCGGCGAGATGGGATCCTTCAGCTTCGTGACCAAGTCGGGCGGGATCTTTCCGGTCGAGGCCTGCTTCTCGGTGATTACCGACCGCAACCGGCAGATCTGCGGTATGACCTGCTCCTTTCGGGACGTGACCCAGAAGCGCCGCATGGAAAAGGCCATGGCCAGGATGGATCGGCTTGCCTCGCTGGGGGAAATGGCCTCGGGAATGGCCCACGAGATCAAAAATCCCCTGGCCTGTATTGCCGGAGTCATGCAGAACCTGCAGTTTGCCGACCCCGATGCCGGCGGGGCCGAATTGGTGCCCGAGGTTCTTTCCCAGGTCGAAAAAATTGATTCCATCATCAACGCCCTGCTCCATTTCGCCCACCCTGGTTCAATGGAGATGGCAGCGCTCGAACTGGGTGACGTGGTTGCCGCCGCGCTGGCTCTGGTCGAGCGGCAGCTGCGGGAAAACGATATTGCTCTCAAGTTGAATGGCATGGCGGACGCGATCAGGGTCCGGGGCGACAAACAGCTCCTGCAGCAGGCTTTTCTCAATATCTTCATGAATGCCTGTGAGGCCCTCGCCGAAATGGACGGGGAGCGCCGTCTCGAGGTCGCCTGCAGGTGCCGCCGCTATGTCGACCACAGCGATCCGGCAATGGTGGACAGCCCGCTGGAATACGTGGAAATCGAGATCCGGGATAACGGCTGCGGGATCGAAAGGGGCCACCTCGATTCGGTCTTCAACCCTTTTTTTACCACCAAGTACCGCGGCGCCGGTCTCGGCCTGGCGACCGCGCACCGGATCATGGAACAGCATGAAGGCACCATAACGGTGGACAGCTCAGCCAGCGGAACGGTTTTCAAGTTGTCCCTGCCGCTTTGTCGGGACTGAACCCGGCCGAGCCGGGTTTGGGACGGCCGCCGGCGGCCGGGCGACCGTTTACCGGAGAATCCGGCAGGATCGCCTTGGAGAAGTGAAAAAGCATGAAAAATTGTCTGCGGACCAGCAAGGCCTGCCTGGAGGCGGTTTTCAACCTGACCTCCGACGGCATCCTGGCTTTTGACCGGCGGGGAGTGATCTGCAAGGTCAACCCGGTTGCGGTCCGGATCCTCGGGGTTGAAGCCGGAGAACTGGAAGGGAGCGGCATCCTGGAGATCTTTTCCCCCGGCCAGCGCCTGGAATTGAGCGAGGAGTTTGCCCGCTTCTGCCGCGACCCGGAAAGTTCGATTTTTTCTTCCGGGGTCGAGTTGCAGGCCCGGCGCCGGGACGGTGAGAGCCTGCTGCTGCACTGTCGGCTCGGGCGGGCCGGAAACGGTGATGAAGCTTGTTACCTCTGCGTGATCCGGGATATCAGCGGCCTGCGCGAGATCCACGAAAAATTGACGCGGGCCCGGCACCTGGCCTCGCTTGGAGAAATGGGGGCCTCGATCGCGCACGAAATCCGTAACCCGCTGGCCGGGATTAACGGAGCGGTCCAGGTCCTGGCTGGAATGGCCGATCCGAAAAGCCCGGAATACCGGGTTCTGATGGAGGTCCAGCAGCTTGCTGAACGGATTGAGTCGACCGTCGCCCACATGCTGGAATACGCCCGGGACTGGCAGCCGGAGCCGCGGCTTTGTGAAATTGACGAACTGGTTAAAAAGGTGGTTGACGGCTACCGTCGTCGCCGCAGCCTGGCCGGGGTGGAAATCAGGGTTGAAAGCGAGGGCCATCCCCGGGCCCGGGTCGATCCCGAGTTGATTGGCCAGGTTCTGGAAAACCTGATGGACAATGCCATCTGCGCCTGTCCCGAATCCGGGGCCGAGCTGGTCTGGCGCCTGCGCGAGAACCCGCGTGAGGTCTTCCTGTTGCTCGAGGACAACGGGACCGGGGTTGACGACGAAATCCGGGCGAATATCTTCAAGCCCTTCTTTACCACCCGGGAGCGGGGCTACGGTCTCGGACTGGCGATCTGTCAGAAGATCATCGAAAGGCACAACGGCAGAATAGTTCTTGAAAACCGCCGGGAAGGCGGGGCCCGGGCGATTATCAGCCTGCCCAAGAGCAAATTCTTAAAGGCTTGACAAAAGCCGCGTCACGGGGTAAAAGCGGACCCATGAAAGAGAGTAACTATGATACCCTATGGTTTTGGTGGCGGAGCGGTGCGGATATTCATCCGGGCATCCCGCCGGCGGCGTGGCTGAAGCGCTGATCTTCAGATCCTGACCGTCGGACCTGAACCAATCAAGGGTTGTGGGAGAGCTTGGAAGCTTTGCCCGCAGCCCTTTTTTTATTTTTAAGAGCTTTTTATGGAAATCAAGCTGAATCCCGATTTTGCCGGGTTTGAGAAACTGGCGGCCGGATACGACTATGTCCCGGTTTGTCGCGAGATCGTCGCTGACCTCGATACCCCGCTGACTCTCTATCACAAGCTGGCGGCCGCCGAGCCTTATTCCTTCCTGCTTGAAAGCCTTGAGGGGGGAGAGCGCTGGGGGCGTTACAGCTTTATCGGCTGGCGTCCGGCGCTGCTCTTTCACCAGCGCCGCGGCGTGGTCGAGATCACCCGGCGGGACGGGGAGTCCGAACGGATTGCCGCCCGCGATCCGCTGCCCCTGCTCAAGCAGGCCCTCGACAGCATGCGGCCGGCCCCGCTTCCCGAACTGCCCGGTTTTTTCGGCGGCGCGGTGGGGTTTTTTTCCTTCGAGACGGTCAAGGCTTTCGAGAAGATCCCCGACACCGTGGCCCATGACCTCGACGGGGCCGATGCCTGGTTCATGGTTCCCGGCATCCTGCTTGTGCATGACAATCTGCGTCATTCGCTGTCGCTGATCAGCCTGGTGCGGGTCGGGCCCGACAAGGGGCGGGAAAACCTGGCCCGGGCCTGGCGTGAAGCCTTGAGTGAACTTGATGAAGTCGTGCGCAGCATCCGCCGCCCGCTGGCCTGGCAGGCCCCGACTCCAGTGGCCGGAAAGCTCAGTTTCGCATCCAACATGAACCGGGAACAGTTTTTGAAAATGGTTGAACGGGCGGTCGACTACGTCAAGGCCGGCGACGTTATCCAGGTGGTCCTGGCCCAGCGTTTCCGCTGTCTCGAAGAGCTCGACCCGTCCGCCGTCTACCGGGCCCTGCGCCTGATCAATCCCTCGCCCTACCTCTTTCATTTCAATTTCAACGGCGAACGTCTGATCGGCTCCTCACCCGAACTCCTGGTCCGCAAGACCGGTCGGCGGATCGCGGTCAGGCCGATTGCCGGGACCCGGCCCCGGGGCCGGGACGCGGCCGGGGACCGGCGCCTGGCCGAGGAACTCCTGGCCGACCCCAAGGAGGTTGCCGAACACATCATGCTGGTCGATCTCGGGCGCAACGACGTCGGCCGGGTCTCGGCCTACGGCCGGGTCCGGGTCGAGGAGTTGATGACCATCGAGCGCTATTCCCATGTTATGCACATCGTTTCCCATGTCGAGGGGGAGCTGCGCCAGGGGCTGGATATGTTCGACGCTTTCCGGGCCTGCTACCCGGCCGGCACGGTCAGCGGCGCGCCCAAGGTTCGAGCCCTGGAAATCATCGACGAGCTCGAACCCACCCGGCGCGGCCCCTATGCCGGCGCGGTCGGTTACTTCGGTTTCTCCGGCGACATGGATTTCGCGATCACGATTCGCACGGTCACGGTCAAGGACCGGAAACTCTATTTCCAGGCCGGAGCCGGGATCGTCGCCGATTCGAAACCCGAAATGGAGTACCAGGAAACCCTCAACAAGGCCTCGGCCATGCGCCGGGCGCTGGAGCTTGCGGCCCGGGGCTGGTAGGTGCAAAGAGTGGCAATGACAATTAGATTCCAGTAAGGTAACTATTCAGCTAAATTCTATCTACCCTCTTTAAGTAGAGGGCGGGGGTGGTTTTTCGGAGCGGTTTCGGAAAGATTTCGTTGTTTTTCCCAGCGAGCGGGAGCCCATAAGCATTGCAACTGTCTGAGCGTAGCGAGTTTTGCAATGCGGGCGGAGCGAGCGTAAAGAAAAACAGAAATCTTAACGCTTAGCGAAGAAAAGCCACACCCGACCCCGTATTCGGCTGAATGGTTACCCAGAAAGAACAGGTGAGATGATGAATATCAGAGAAGCGCTTGACCGAGTGGTGGAAAAAAACAGCCTTTCCGAGAGCGAAATGGAAGGGGTCATGGAGGAAATCATGACCGGGGCCGCGACCCCGGCCCAGATGGCGGCCTTTATCACGGCCCTGCGGATGAAGGGCGAGGCGGTGGCCGAGATTACCGGCGCGGCCCGGGTCATGCGGCGTCACGCCACCCGGATTGCCGCCGGGTCAGGGGCCGGCGAAGTCCTGGTCGACACCTGCGGAACCGGCGGCGACGGGGCCCATACCTTCAATATCTCGACAACCGTCGCCCTGGTCGCGGCCGCGGCCGGGCTCAAGGTTGCCAAGCACGGCAACCGCTCGATTTCGAGCCGCTGCGGCAGTGCAGATGTCCTGCAGGCGCTCGGCGTCAACCTCGAACTGTCGCCGCGGCGGGTCGGCGAGGCGATTGACCGGGTGGGCATCGGTTTTCTTTTCGCCCCGCTGCTGCACGGGGCCATGAAATATGCCATCGGCCCGCGCAGGGAGATCGGCATCAGGACGATTTTCAATCTCCTGGGTCCGCTGACCAACCCGGCCGGGGCCACGGTCCAGTTGCTCGGAGTCTATGATGCCGACCTGGTACCGGTCCTGGCGGCGGTGCTCAAGGGCCTGGGCAGCCACCGGGCGATGGTGGTGCACGGCGCCGGGGGGCTTGACGAATTGAGCCTGGCCGGGGCCAGCCGGGTGGCCTGGCTGCGGGACGGCGAAATCCGGGAACTTGAAATCAGGCCCGCTGACGCCGGCCTTGACGAGGCCCCGCTGACGGCCCTGACCGGCGGCGCTCCGGAAGAAAACGCCGCCATCGTCCGCGCCGTGCTGGCCGGCGAGCCCGGTCCGCGGCGGGATGTCGTCATTTTCAACTGTGCCGCCCTTTTCGTTACGGCCGGCCGGGTCGATGATTTCCGCCAGGGAGCGGAACTGGCCGCTGAGTTGCTCGCCTCCGGTGCCGCCGCCGGCAAACTCGAAGAACTGGTCGGGTTCAGCCGGAGCCGGGACGACAACGAGCCCGGGACCGGACCCGGGGAAAAGAGTTCCTCGGGGGTTACCCTGATGAAGGATCGCTACGATGAACGTACTGAATAAAATTGTTGCCCGCAAGGTGCTGGAAGTGGCGGCCTTAAGGGAACGTTACCCGGAAGGCTTCGACCCGGCGGCGTTGTCTTCGCGGGGGGCGCGGCGCTCGCTTAAGGCCGCCCTGGAAGGTGCGGTAGGAACGGTTCCGGGACCCCGGATCATTGCCGAGATCAAGAAGGCCTCGCCCTCGGCCGGCCTGATGCGGAACGATTTTTCCCCGGCCGAACTGGCCCGGGCCTATGTCGCCGGCGGGGCGGCGGCAATCTCGATAGTTACCGACGCCCCCTTTTTCCAGGGTGAGCTGGAGTGGCTGGCCCAGGAGCGCCGGCGGGCCGAACTGCCGCTTTTGCGCAAAGAGTTTATTATCGACCCCCTGCAGCTCGAAGAGACCCGGGCGGCCGGGGCCGATGCGGTTTTGCTGATTGCCGCGATCCTTGGGGAAGATGAACTCGCAAGGCGGCTGGAGAGGGCGGCGGAGCTGGATCTCGAATGCCTGGTCGAAATTCGCGACGAGGCCGACCTGGACAAGGTCAACCGGGTAAAGCCGCCGATTGTCGGGATCAACAACCGTGATCTTCGGGATTTTTCGATCGACCTTCGCACCAGCGCCCGGCTGGCGGCCCGGCTGGCCCCGGAAACCGTGGTGGTCAGCGAGAGCGGGATCGAGACGAAGGATGACGTCCGTACCCTGCGGGAATTCGGGATCAATGCTTTTCTTATCGGCACCAGTCTGGTCCGGGCCCCGGACCCGGCGGCGAGGCTGGCGGAGTTGATCGATGTCTGATATCGGCCGCACCCGGATCAAGATCTGCGGGTTGACTAAAGTCGAGGATGTCGAGGCGGCGGTGGCGCTCGGGGCCGACTGCCTCGGCTTCGTCCTGGCCCCGAGTCCCCGCCGGGTAAGCCCGGAACAAATTGCTGAAATTACCGCCGGGGTGCCGGCCGGGATCAGCAAAATCGGGGTTTTTGTCGATGCCCCGGTCGCCGGGGTGATTGAGACGGTAAAAAGTGCCGCTCTTGACCTGGTCCAGCTGCACGGTGGTGAAGACGAAATTTACACCGGGCATTTGCGTCGGGCCGGGATCGGTTTTATCAAGGTTTACCGGCTGGGCCGTGACCGGGGCCTGCCGGCTGCCGTTCCCCCCGGTTGCCGGGCGCTGCTTTTCGACACCTTCCTGCCCGGAATCGCCGGCGGCGCCGGCAGAAGCTTTGACTGGAGCCTGGTGGCGGACTGGACCGGGGCGCCGTTTTTTCTGGCCGGCGGCCTGGAGCCCGGAAATGTCACCCGGGCCCTGGAAAGGGTGGAGCCCTATGGCGTGGATGTCAGCTCCGGGGTCGAAGCCGCCCCGGGAGTCAAGGATTACGACAAGCTGAAACGGTTTATCAACGCGGTGCGGGTCTTTGACGCCCGACCGAAAAAGAGGATTGAAAGATGAGCAGCACGTTGACCGGAGGCCGGCCCGGCCCGGGAGGGTATTTTGGCCCTTACGGCGGGCGTTTCGTGCCGGAAACCCTGATCGCCGCTTTAGACGAACTCGAAGCGGCCTGGCTCAGGTATCGCGAAGATGAACAATTCCAGGCCGAGCTTGACGCCTGGCTTAAGGACTACTGCGGCCGGCCGACCCCGCTCTACCGGGCCCGGCGCCTGGCCGACGACCTCGGCATTCGCGAAATCTATCTCAAGCGCGAGGACCTGGCCCATACCGGGGCCCACAAGATCAACAACACCATGGGCCAGGCCCTGCTGGCGGTCAGGATGGGGAAAAGACGGGTGATCGCCGAAACCGGGGCCGGCCAGCACGGGGTTGCGACGGCGACCGCGGCAGCGCTGTTCGGGCTGGAATGCGAGGTTTACATGGGGGAAAAGGACATCGAGCGCCAGGCCATGAATGTTTTCCGCATGGAACTTCTGGGGACCCGGGTGATCCCGGTGACCTCGGGCAGCCGGACCCTGAAGGATGCCGCCAACGAGGCGATCCGCGACTGGGTCACCAACGTCGGCGACACTCATTATATCCTGGGCTCGGTTGTCGGCCCCCATCCCTATCCCGCTCTGGTGCGTGATTTCCAGCGGGTTATCGGCCTCGAGACCCGGGTCCAGGCCCGCCAGGTTTGCGGGAGGCTGCCGGATGTAATTTATGCCTGCGTCGGTGGCGGGAGCAATGCGATCGGCATCTTCCACCCCTTCATCGGCGATCAGGAGGTGGAACTGGTCGGGGTCGAGGCGGCCGGCGAGGGGCTTGAGTCCGGGGCCCATTCGGCGCCTTTGTGTGCCGGTGATCCGGGTCTTCTGCACGGCTCGCTGAGCTATTTGCTGCAGACCGAAGACGGGCAGATTCGCGAGGCCCACTCGGTTTCGGCCGGGCTTGACTATCCCGGCGTCGGGCCCGAGCACAGCTGGCTCAAGGACGAGGGCCGGGCCCGCTATATCGCGGTGACCGACGATCAGGCCCTGGCCGCCCTGGCCCGGCTCTGTCGGACCGAAGGCATCATCCCGGCCTTGGAGAGCGCCCACGCGGTTGCCGGGGTGGTGGCCGAAGCGGCAAGGCTGCGGGACAAATGCGTGGTGATAAATCTTTCCGGCCGGGGTGACAAGGATGTCGCGACCCTGGCCGCGCGGGCCGGCCGGGAGGTGGAAAAATGAAGCGGATTGAAAACTGTTATGAAAACCTGCGAAAATCCGGTCGCAAGGCCCTGATAACCTTTATCACGGCCGGTGATCCCGGCCTTGAGGCGACCCCGAAACTGGTTGCCGAACTCGAAGCCGGCGGGGCTGACATTATCGAACTGGGAGTGCCATTTTCCGACCCTCTGGCCGACGGGCCGACCATCCAACTGGCCTCCAACCGGGCCCTGGCCGCCGGTACGACCCTGTCCGGCATCCTTGAAACCGTTGCCCGGATCAGGGAAAACAGCCAGGTTCCGCTGGTTCTGATGTCCTACTACAACCCGCTCTACCGTTACGGTCTGGAAAGGTTGGTGGCCGATGCCGAAGCCTGCGGGGTCGATGGTCTCATCGTTCCCGACCTGCCGCTGGAAGAGGCGGCCGGGCTGCGACGGCTGGCGGCAAGCCGCCTGGCCGTGATTCCGCTGGCGGCCCCGACAACCCCGCCCGAGCGCCTGGAAAAAATCGTTGCCGCCGGACGTGGTTTTCTCTATTATGTTTCGGTGACCGGAATTACCGGGGCCCGCACCGAACTGCCGGCAGACCTCGCCGCGGCTCTTGAGCGGGTGGGCAAGATCGTGGCCGGCTGCCTGCCGCTGGCCGTCGGTTTCGGGATCTCGACCCCGGAGCAGGCCAAAGCGGTTGCCGCCCGGGCCGACGCGGTGATTGTCGGCAGCGCCCTGGTCAAAATCGTCGCCCGCTACGGCGCTTCCAGATCGGGGTGCCTGGAGTTGCGAAACAAGGTGGCCGAGTTGCGAAAAGCGCTGGACGGCTGATGAATAGTTACCAGTATCTTTTGCTCGTGGATGGATATTTATTGACAACTTAGATTCAAGCCATCAATTTGGAGGTAAGCATGAAGAAAGTATTTCTGTTTTTGCTGATTTTGTTTTTTGCCGTTCCCGCGCTGGCCGGTTTCCAGGGGCCTGGAGCGACCGGCAAGGTGCAGACGGTCAAGGAAGCTTCGGCCCTGCCCGATGACGCCAGGGTTGTGCTTGAGGGCAATGTCATCCGCCAACTGCGTCACGAACACTATATTTTCAAGGATGCCAGTGGCGAGATCGAGGTCGAAATTGACGATGATGAACTTAAGGGGATCGAAATCAACCCGCAGACCCGGGTTCGGATTGCCGGCGAGATTGACCGGGAGCATGACCGCCCGGCCAGGGTCGATGTCGATCGGGTGGAAATCATGAAGTGACACAAGCCTGATTAAGGGCACAAAAAACGGCGTACATCCCTGTACGCCGTTTTTTGTGGGATTAAAAAGAGCGAGGGTTGGGTTTATTGGTCGACCGTGCAGGCGCCGATGCCGATGTAGCCGACTTCGTCTCCCGAGGCGCTGAAGGTGAGCCCCCCGGTCTGGCTGTTGATCGAGATAGTCCAGCCGATGGCTCCGTGCTTGCCTTTTGACTCGATGCCCTGGAGGACGACGATGCCGTTGATCATGACCTCATCGTCGATCCTGCTGATCCGGTACTTCTTACCCGGTGACCCCAGCAACTCGATCTTCTTGTCCTTGATCCAGATTTTAAAAAAGCGGGGAGCGTCAAGCTCTTTCGCGCTCCGGGCCACGCATCCGGTTTCGGCGTTGCATTCGTAATAATTGGTGATGGTGCAGATGATGGGCTTGGCGTTGTTTTTGCCGCTTTTACCATTTTGGGCGGCGAGGCCGTTTCCGGCACCGGCGGCAAGCAGCAGCAGGCAGCAGAAAAAGCTGCAAACGAGGTTTCTTTTCATGGTGTGCTCCTTAAAAAAAGGGAAAGTCGGTTGTCGATGACGGGAAAAACTTTTCGGGGCTATTTCAGGGTGTATCCCTTGCCTTCCATGCAGGCCTGGAAGGCCCGGTTGTAATTGGCCCGCCGTTTTTCATAGATGGAGGCCTGTTCCCGGGCCCACTGTTCCTGCTGAGCTTCGTTGCGGGCCTCGGAGCGATGCCGGCGGACGCCGCCGAAAATACCACCGGTGGCCGCGCCGATAGCGGCACCCTTGCCGGCGTCACCGGCAATCGCGCCGGCCGCGACTCCGACCAGGGCGCCGACCCCGGCCCCCCTGAGGACGCCGCCTTCGGGTTGCTGCTGTTGCGGCGGCGGGGCGGTTGCGGTCGGCGGGGCCATCGGGTCAAACCCCGACTGCTGGACCGCCCAGCGGTAGCAGGCTTGCCTGTCCTGTTCCAATTGCTGTTGACTCTGCCCCTTGGCGGGAAAGATGAAAGGTTCGGCCGCCCAGCCCGGGCTGCCGACCATAGTCAGGGCCAGGGCTATAAGAAAAGCGGAAAACAGTTTTTGTTTCATGATGCGACTCCCGTTCTGGTGTGGTGGATAGCTGGTGGAAAAAGGCGGCACCTTTGTCGGCTTTTCCCGGGGTATCTGATTTACGGTTATAAGTAGACCGAATCGGTTTTGTTGTCAAGTTGAAAACACTTGCCGTAGTTTTTTATATCATTTGAGTTATGGCGCCGGGAAAATTTTCGGGTGGTTGAGAGCGGTTAACGGGACGCTGTTTCTAAGCGCTTGTCCTTCACCTGTGAAACCGGCTGTGTGAAATCTCCCACATTGGTATGTCTTCGTATATATTTACTGCTTTTTACTGTTTTTTTGAATAACTTAAAACAATGTTATTTATGTGTTTATTTTCTTGAGTTAAGGAAAGTAATGTGTTATTAACCATTCTTAATGTAAGGTTAGCGGTCCAGGCGCAGGGCTGGAAAAGGCCTGTAAACCTGGTTGCGGAAGAGAGAGCCGGATGTTTGGCAAGAGGGTTCCGATATCTTGCGGCGGGCCGTGATGACCTTGATTTTTACCAGGAGCCAGGAGGAGAGAGGATAGCGAAATGGGGGAGAAACTGAAACGGGGGGCGAAGAATCTCCTGACCTGCCAGGTGATAGAAGGCAGTGTCGACAAACCGACAACCGTCCTGGTTGCCGGGCGGGAGAAGCTTGCCGTCAACAGTAAGTTCTACCAGATTTTTCGTGAGTACCAGGAGTTGTCGGTTCGTTACGACGGTCTCCATCGGGCGGTTTGGGTCTATTACAAACCCGGTCTGAGGCCCTGTTTTTCCGAGGTTATCCTCAAGGAAGCCCTGGCCATCCAGAAGTCCGTCATCGCCTATTTTCAGTCGATCGAAGAAGGAGACGGCGAGCCGGCCATCCGCTTTCTGGTCCAGGCCTCCCAGGTGCCCGGGATCTTCAACCTGGGCGGGGATCTCGATCTGTTTGTCAAGTTGATCGCCGAGCGTGATGCTGACAAACTCTTTGAGTACGCCAAGAATTGTGTCGATATCTGTTATCTCAATGCGGTTAATCTCAACCTGCCGATTACCACGATTTCCCTGGTGACCGGCCTGGCTCTGGGGGGCGGTTTTGAGGCGGCCCTGTCCGGCAGCATCCTGATTGCCGAAAAAAACAGTGAAATGGGTTTTCCCGAGATTCGTTTCAACCTGTTCCCCGGCATGGGGGCTTACAGTCTGCTGGCCCGGATCGCCGGCGGCCGGGTGGCCGAGAAACTGATTGCCAGCGGCCGCATCTACTCGGCCTGGGAACTGTACGAGATGAACATTGTCCACGAGATTGCCGACACCGGCCGGGGGATCGAAACGGTTGAGCGTTTCATGCGCCAGATGAGCCGGGTCGATAACGGTTTCCGGGCTCTGCAGCAGGTCAAGCAGCGGGTCAACCCGATCAATTATGAGGAGTTGATCGACATTACCCGGATGTGGGTCGAGGCGGCCCTGCGTCTGACCACCCAGGATTTGCGCCTGATGGAGAAACTGGTCAGCGCCCAGATCGCCAAGGTGGCGCCCCGGGACGAACGCCGTAAACTGAGCCTGATGCGGACCCGCCAGGATCGTCGCTTCATCGCCTACGAGGAGTTGACCTATCCCTTTGTCACCTGGTCGGGCGAGGTGGTTACCCATGACCGCCGTCGGCCCGGGCGGGACCGCCGCAGTCGGGAGGCCGGGGGTGAAAAGGGCAATGCCGACAGTGCGGCTTGACTGAGCCCATGACGACGATGAAACCCAAGGGGGGCCATGACGGCCCCCCTTTTTTTTGTGTCACCGGTTTTTTCAGCCGCCCATCAGCCGGGGCAGGGAGAGGCTCAGCTGGGGGATGAAAAAGAGCAGGAGCAGGAGAATGAAATTGGCTACCAGGAAAGGAACCACGCCGAGAAAGATCTTTTCCAGCGGCACCTCCCGGACCACCCCCTTGACGACGAAAACATTCATGCCGACCGGCGGGGTCAGCATCGCGATCTCGGCGCAGAGGACAGCCAGCACGCCGAACCAGATGAGATTGACCCCGGCATGGTGCAGGCTCGGGAGAAAGAGCGGCAGGGTCAGGACCAGCATCGAGGTGACGTCGAGAAAACAGCCCAGCGGGAAAAAGAGCAGGAGGATGAAGGCGACCAGCAGCCTGGGCGAGCCGATCGAGGTGAACATCCCGCTGATTGTCTGGGGCAGGTGGGAGAGGGTCATGAAGATATTGAACACCATGGCTCCCATGAAAAGTAAAAAGATCATCGCCGTGATATGGATGGTTTCGAGGCAGGCCTCGGTAAAAGCTTTTCTGGTCAGCCGGCGCATTCCGAGACTGACAACGAGACTGCCGGCGGCGCCGATGCCGCCGGCCTCGATCGGGGTGAAGATCCCGAGATAGATGCCGCCAATGATCATCACAAAGATCAGCAGCACGGGCCAGACCTCGACCAGCGAGGAAAATTTCTCTTGCCAGGTGATCCTGAATGTGGAAACCGGGGCCAGGGAGGGTTTGAACATGACCAGGATGATCACCGCCAGCATGAAAAAAGAGATTTCCATAATGCCCGGCACGACCCCGGCCATGAAGAGTTTGCCGATCGACTGCTCGGTGAGAATGCCGTAGACGATAAAGCCCAGGCTCGGCGGGATCATGATGCCCAGGGTGCCGCCGGCGGCGATGGCGCCGGCCGCCAGCCCTTTGTCGTAGTCGTACTTGCGCATTTCCGGGTAACAGATGGCGCCCATCGCCGCGGCCCCGGCGGTGCTCGAGCCGCTGACCGCGGCAAAACCTCCGCAGCCGGCGATCGAGGCCAGCAGCAGGCCGCCGGGCAGGCGTCCGAACCAGTGGTGGGCGGCCTTGTAGAGGTCGGCGGCGATCCCCGATTTGGAGAAAATCATGCCCATCAGGATAAAGAGGGGAACGCAGGAAAAGACGTAGGCGCTGGCCCAGGTGTAGGGGATCCGGGCGAGTGAGGCCAGGGCGATGTCCCCGCTGGTGAGAGCGGCGGTGCCGAGAGAGCCGATCAGCAGGAAGGAGATGCCGATCGGCATTCGGATTGCCATCAGCAGAAAAAGAAAGACCAGGCCGATGCTGCCGACCACGGGTGGGGTCATGGATTTCCTCCTGGGCTGTTGTCCGGGCCGCTGCCTGCCAGTGCCTGGTAAATTTTATCGGGCATGACGACCGCCCGGCCGCTGACCCGGCCCTGCTTGAGATCGGCGAAGGCCGCCGCCGCCCGGCTCAGGGGATAAGGGATAAGCTGCGGGCTGATCTTTCCGGCCTCGGCCAGCTCGACCAGTTCCATCAACTCCCGGCGGCTGCCGCCGAAGGTGGTGATGATCTCGGCCCCGTAGGGCAGGGAACGGTCGGCCAGGGCGAAAGCCCCACTCCCCCGGCCGACAATCGCGATTTTACTCAACGGGCCGACGGTTTCCGCGGCCAGGGCGATGGTATTTCCGGCCCCGACGAAATCCAGGACCGCATCGACCGGCCGCCCCCCAGCCGCCGCAAGGACCGCTTCCCGGTCCCGGTCGCCGGCCGTTACCAGGTGGTCGGCGCCCAGCCTTGCAGCCAGTTCGAGAGCCCGGGGATCGCGGTCGAGAGCGATGACCGACACCGGAGAGACGGCTTTCAGGATCATCACGGCCATGTGCCCCAGCCCCCCGACCCCGATAACCAGGACCGAGCCGCCCGGAACAAGGCGGTTTGCGACCCGCCCGATGGCGTGGTAGGCGGTCAAGCCGGCGTCGGTCAGCGGCGCCGCCCGCCAGGGTTCAAGTTTGTCGATGGGCACAATCCCGGCCGCCGGAGCCAGGACATATTCGGCCAGGCCGCCGTCCATGCCCATGCCGGGCTGGGGGCCTGAAGCGGCGCAGTAGTTGTTCCAGCCCTCGGCGCAGAAGCGGCAGTGGCCGCAGCCGGCCAGGGTGACGACGCAGGGCCGGCCCGGCTCCAGGCCGGCAACCCCGGGACCGGAAGCTTCAATCCAGCCGCCGATTTCATGGCCGATGGTCATCGGCAGTCGAATCTGCAGGTGGGGCGGGGAGGACTCCCAGTCGTGCATCAGGTGCAGATCGGACTGGCAGATGCCGTTGCCGGCAACCTTGACCAGCACCTGGCCGGGACCGGGTTCGGGAGTCGGCATTTCAACCAGCCGGGGCGGCTGCTTCCAGGCAAACAGGCGATAAGCTTGCAATCCTTTTTCTCCGTTCGGTTTTTTCAGCCGCTTTTTCGGTCAGTCACGCAGTTCAATGAAATCGTCGATAATCTGCTGGTAGTCGTAGCGCGGCTCCCAGTCCCACTCGTTCCGGGCCCGGGAGTCGTCGATTGGGAGCGCCATGCTCTCGATGATCGGCTTGAGGCGTTGATCAGGTTCGAAGCTGAAGCGGGCCTCGGGGAAACGCCGGTTGACGAGTTCGGCGAGTTCCCCGGCGCTCAGGGCCGGGCGCACCCCGTCGACCAGGTAGTTGACGGTTTTTATCCTGGCCGCCGGGGCCGCCGCCAGCTCCAGCAGGGCCCGGGACGCGTCGGCGACATGGAGATAGCGGATTCGGGTTTCGGGCGGCACGTTGGCGGTGTAGGACTCACCCTTGATGCCCTTGACAATCATTGCCGTCGGATAGTCGATGACTCCGCCGGGCCGGGCCCCGGGGCCGACGATGAAAGGGAAGCGCAGGCTGCGAAAGTCAAGGCCGTACTTGCGGCGGAAGAAAAGCCCGGCGCCCTCGCCGTAGAGCTTGGTGACCCCGTAGAAGCTGATCGGCCGCTGCAGGCAGTTGTCGCGCAGGGTCCTTTCCGGCAGGTCGTAGCCGAAGGTGGCTATCGAACTGGCGAACAGCACCTGGCCGGTGCCGGCCCGGCGGGCGGCTTCGAAAAGCTCGAAGGTCGCCTCGACATTGACTTTCTGGGCCAGAACGGGGTTGTCTTCGCAGGCCTGGCCCAGGGCCGCGCCGAGATGGAAGATGCGGGAGGGCTGAAGCCTCGAGATGAGCTCGGAGATTACTCCCGGTCGGCTGAAATCATCACGGATATATTCGATTTTATTAATAATGCGGGCCAAACGGTCGGGGCTTTCGGAGAGATCGAAAACCACCGGTCTTTGCTCTACTTGGCCGAGGAGCTGATAGACCACGGCGCTGCCGAGCAGGCCGGCGCCGCCGGTGACCAGAACAGGA
>WFRT01000011.1 GCA_015486445.1 Pseudomonadota bacterium
CCCGTCCAGAAGCCGTTCGACATCCTGTTCGCGAACCGGGCGGTAAATCATCCCGGCCTGGCAGAAGCGGCAGCCGCGGCTGCCGCTTCTGCCAGGCCGGGATGATTTACCGCCCGGTTCGCGAACAGGATGTCGAACGGCTTCTGGACGGGGCCCGGGAGGGGAGCCGGACTACCGGCATGGAGGAACTCTCTCTTCTCTCGCTGAGTGTCGGCGATCATACGCGCCTGCTCGATTTGCTCAGGGGAGCGCGCACGGCCTGTCCCGGTCTCAACCTGTCGCTGCCCTCGGTCCGGGCCGGGGTGCTGGACGGGGAAATGCTCGAGGCCTTGAAGAAAAGCCGCCAGGGGGGCTTTACGATCGCGCCCGAGGCCGGGACCCAACGGCTGCGGGATGTTATCAACAAGGGGCTTGACGAAGACCAGATCCTGGAAACCATCGCGGCGCTGTTTGCCCGGGGCTGGGATCTCATCAAGCTCTATTTCATGATCGGCCTGCCGACCGAGACCGATGCCGACCTGGAGGGCATCGTTGAGTTGTGCGGAAAGGCCCTGGAGCGGGCCCGGAGCAAGCGTCAGCGTCTCAATGTTTCGGTCTCGACCTTCGTGCCCAAGCCCCATACCCCGTTCCAGTGGGAGAGCCAGATCGGGCTGGCGGAGACCGTGCGCCGCCAGGAGTTGATTCGGGCGGGCCTGAAGCGGATATCCCCGGGCCGGCGGCTCAACTTCAAGTGGCATGATTCCCGGGTCAGTCTCCTGGAGGGCGCCTTCAGCCGTGGCGACCGCCGGCTCTGGCCGGTGCTTCTCAAGGCCCGTGAGTTGGGCTGTGCCTTTGACGCCTGGAGCGACAAGTTCGATTTCGCCAGGTGGCAGCAGGCTTTCGCGGCCGCCAATATCGATCTCGAGGAGTTTGTCGGCCGCCGCCTTCCGACAGGGGCGACTCTGCCCTGGGACCATATTGACTGCCTGGTCAGCCGGAAATTTCTGATCCGGGAAAGAGACCGGGCCCGGGCCGGCGAAACCACTCCGGACTGCCGCCTTGAGGGGTGTACCGGCTGCGGGGTGTGCGATTTCGAGGGGGGCCTGGTCAACCGCGCCGCCGACCGGGCCGGGACGGCGGAAGCAAAACCTCCGGCCGGCAAAAGGCCTGCGGAAAAGTTTTTGTCCGACGGCCGCCGCTGCGAGTGGCGCTGGCAGGTGGCCTACGCCCGCGGCCGGCGGCTGGGCTGGCTTTCCCACCTGGAAAACGTAGCCCTGGTGATTCGCGGCCTGCGGCGGCTCCAGGTGCCGCTGGCTTTTACCCGGGGGTTTCATCCCCACGCCCGGGTCGCTTTCGCCCATGCCCTGCCGGTGGGGCTCGAGAGCCGGCACGAACTGCTGGAGTTCAGAACCCTGGCCCCGATCGACATGGAAGCGTTGCGCCGCGCCTGGCCGGAAGCTATGCCGACCGACCTCAGGTTGATCGAGATCTTACCGTTGCCGGAGTCGGCGGCCGCCATCGATCGCCGGCTGAGCGCCTGTCTTTACGAGATCCGGCCCGAGAACGAAACCTGGCGGGCGCGGCTTAAAGAGATTGCCCGGGCTGCCGGGCGGGTGCTGGAGGAGGGCTTGCCGCTCAAGCTCGTGCGCCGGCGCAAGGGCAAACTGCAGGAGATCGATTTAGCCCCTCATATTGCGGCCGTGGAACTGCTTCCGGGTGCCGTTCTGCGCCTGCGGGTTCGGCTTTTAGATGGACGCAACCCCAACATTTTTGTTATACTGCAGACCCTGGCCGGCCTGCAGGAGCGGCCGGAAAGCGGCTTTGTGGCGGTCAAGCTGGAAAGTTTTCTCGATTGATTTGGTGGATCCATGGCGATCCAGGGCAATTTGGTGCAAATGTAGCTGTTCGGCTGATTTCTATCTTTCTTCTTTACAAGAGGGGCGGAGAAAAGCCGCGCCCGACCCGTAATCGGCTGAATAGTTACGTGCAGGTTTAAGGTGGTGACAAGAGCATGTCGGCAGAACTGATCGTCAATGTGACCGAGGGTGAAACCCGGGTCGCCCTGCTTGAAAACGGCACCCTGGCCGAGCTCTTTTATGAGCGGGACCGGGGTTTGGGGATTGTGGGCAATATTTACAACGGCCGGGTCGTCAAGGTCCTGCCGGGCATGGATGCGGCGTTTGTCGACATCGGTCTCGACAAGGCCGCTTTCCTCTATATCGCCGACGTCCGCAACGAGGAAGAGATGGCGGCGGGTTTTCTGCCGCCGGAAGAGAACGTGGTGGTCGACGATGAATTCCCCCTCAACGAGGAGGGGCTCGACGGAGCCCTGCCGGCGCCCCAGATCGAAGACCTCTTGCAGGAGGGCCAGGAGGTCCTGGTCCAGGTCTCGCGTGAACCGATCGGCACCAAGGGGGCCCGGATCACCACTTACAACTCGCTGCCGGGCCGCTACCTGGTGCTGCTGCCGACGGTCGACCACGTCGGCATTTCCCGCAAGATTGTCGACGAGGATGAGCGCCAGCGCTTAAAGAACCTGGTCGCCGAGATCAAGCCCGAGGGCATGGGGTTGATCGTCCGCACGGTGAGCGAGGGCAAGGACGAAAAGGCCCTGCAGCATGATCTCAAGTTCCTGTTGAAACTCTGGGAGAACATCAGGCAGCGCCGGGAGAAAACCAAGCCGCCCAACCTGGTCTACCAGGACCTGCGGCTGGTTCAGCGCATTATCCGCGACCTCTACTCCGATGAAATCGACCGCCTGGTGGTCGATTCCGACCAGTGCTACCACGAACTCAAGGAGTTCATTGCCAATTTCTTTCCCGACCTGCACTGTGAAATCGAGCGCTATACCGGGATCCAGCCGATCTTCCAGGCCTACGACATCGAGATCGAGGTCAACAAGGCCCTGGAACAGAAGGTCTGGCTCAAATCGGGCGGCTACATCGTCATCGAGTCGACCGAGGCCCTGACCGCGATCGATGTCAACACCGGTCGTTTTGTCGGCAAGAAGAACCTCGAGGATACGATCCTGAAAACCAACCTCGAGGCGGCCAAGGAGATCGCTTTCCAGATGCGCCTGCGCAATATCGGCGGGATCATCATTATCGATTTCATCGACATGGAGGACAGAAACCACCGCGAACGCGTCAACGCCGCCCTCGAGGAGGCCCTGAAACGGGACAAGGCCAAGTCCAACGTGCTGAAAATTTCCGAGCTCGGCCTGGTGGAAATGACCCGCGAGCGGGTGCGCAACAGCATCGCCAGGATGCTCTGCGATCCCTGCCCCTACTGCGAGGGCCGCGGCTTCGTCAAATCCAAGTCGACGGTGACCTACGAGATCGTGCGCGAACTCAAAAGCTACGGCTACGATCCCGATGTCAAGGAACTGGTGGTCATGGTCAACGCCGAACTCGCCGATTTCATCTATGACAACGAGGGACTTTCAATCGACAACCTCGAATACGAAATGCGCAAGAAGATCACCTTGAAAAAGATCGACCACTACCAGTGGGAGGAGTACGAGATAATCGCCCGAACCTGACAACCCCGGAGGACGCCGTCGTGATGCCTGTCGGTTTCGCGCCGGTTTTGGTTTTAATGTCATCTTTTATGACTGGAGAAGCGCAATGAGCACCAGCCTGATAACCGGCGAAACGCCGATTAGAGACCTGTTGACCAAATACCCCGCGGCCGCCGAGGTTTTCGCGGCCAAGGGCATGGCCTGTTTGGGCTGCGCCGCCTCGATGTTTGAAACCGTCGAACAGGGAGCTGCGGCCCACGGGATCGATCTTGAAGACCTGCTTAAGGCCATGAACGAGGCGGTCGGCGACTAGCCGTGGGGCGTGAGCGTATCGATCTTTTGCTGGTCAAGCGCGGCCTGGCGCCGGGCCGCGAGCGGGCCCGGGCCCTGATCCTGGCCGGCAAGGTGGTGTGCGGCGACCAACTCGTGGAAAAGGCCGGCATCCGGGTCGACGAGAGCGCCGAAATCCGGCTCAAGGGTGACGACATCCCATTTGTCGGCCGCGGCGGACTGAAACTGGAAGCCGCCCTGAAAACCTTTTCCCTCGAGGTTGCCGGCCGGGTGGCGATCGATATCGGGGCTTCGACCGGCGGCTTTACCGACTGCCTGCTGCAGCACGGGGCCCGGCGGGTTTATGCCGTCGATGTCGGCTACGGCCAGCTGGCCTGGAGCCTGCGTAACGACGAGCGGGTCGTGGTGCTGGAGCGCACCAACATCCGCGGCTGCACCCGAAAGGATTTTGCCGAGCCTCTGGACCTGGCGGTCATCGATCTCTCCTTTATTTCCCTGACCAAGGTTTTGCCGGTGGTGGCCGAACTGCTGCTGCCGGCCAGCCCGGTGGTTGCCCTGGTCAAACCCCAGTTCGAGGTTGGCAGGGGCGAGGTCGGCAAGGGAGGGATCGTGCGCGACGAGGCCAAGCGCCGAGCCGCCCTGGACAAGGTCAGGGCGGGTGCCGGCGCCTGCGGTTTTGTCTGCCGCGGGGCCATGGATTCGCCGATTACCGGCCAGAAGGGCAACCGCGAATACCTGCTCTACCTGGAGAAAGGAGCAAGTTGAGAAGATGACTATGCGCGGACGGCAGTCAAAAAAAGCACGCCGGTTCGGAGAATCGGTAATTCGCGGGATGACCCGCCTTTGCCGTGAATACGGCGGCGTCAACCTGAGCCAGGGGTTTCCCGATTTTCCGGCCCCCGAGCTGATCAAGGAGGCGGCCTGCCGGGCGATCGCCGACGATGTCAATCAGTATGCCATCACCTGGGGAGCCGCCTCGCTGCGGGCGGCGATAGCGGCCAAGATGGAAAAGTTCTACGGCCTGAAGATTGATCCGGAAAGTGAAATTACGGTCACCTGCGGGGCCACCGAGGCGATGATCTCGGCTCTTCTGGCAACCGTCGATCCCGGTGACGAGGTTATCGTTTTCGCCCCGTTTTACGAAAACTACGGCCCCGATGCGATCATCTGCGACGCCGTGCCCCGGTATGTTGAACTCAAGGGCCCGAACTGGGATTTTGCCGAGGATGAGCTTGCCGCGGCCTTCAGCGAACGGACTCGGGTGATCATCGTCAACACCCCGCACAATCCTACCGGCAAGGTGTTCAGCCGCCGGGAACTGGCCCTGATCGCCGAACTCTGCCAGCGTTACGACGTTGTCGCGATTACCGACGAGATCTACGAACACATCCTCTATGACGGGGCCGAGCATGTGCCGCTGGCCGGCCTGCCGGGAATGGCCGACCGGACGATCACGATCAACGGCGTTTCCAAGACCTATTCGGTAACCGGCTGGCGTATCGGCTGGTGCCTGGCGGCGCCGGAGATTACTGCCGGGATTCGCAAGCTCCACGATTTCGTTACGGTCGGGGCCCCGGCGCCGCTGCAGGAAGGCGCCGCGGTGATGATGGCGGCGCCTGACGCCTATTATACCGAACTGGCAGCCGGCTACCGGGAGAAGCGGGATTTCCTGCTTAAGGCCCTGGAAAAGGCCGGTTTCGAGTGCCATATCCCCCGGGGCGCCTACTATATAATGGCCGGTTTCCGGGGCCTGAGCACGCTTGGCGATCTTGAATTCGCCCACTGGCTGGTCAAGGAAAAAGGGGTGGCGACGGTGCCCGGCGCCAGCTTTCTGCCGGTTGGCGCACCCGATTCCGGGATGGTGCGTTTCTGTTTCTGCAAAAGCGAGGAAACCCTCAAAGCGGCGGCCGAAAAACTGGCGCGGCTGTGAACTGATAATTTTACGGAACGAAGAGATTAGATGGCTGAAAAGCATATCATCCTTGGTACCGCCGGCCACGTTGACCACGGCAAGACGACGCTGGTCAAGGCTCTGACCGGTACCGATACCGACCGCCTGGCCGAGGAGAAAAAACGCGGGATTACGATCGAGCTGGGATTCGCCCATCTCCGTCTGCCCAATGGACAGCTTCTCGGGGTGGTTGATGTTCCCGGTCATGAACGGTTTATCAAGAATATGGTTGCCGGGGCCGGCGGCATCGACCTGGTGATGCTGCTGGTGGCCGCCGATGAAGGCGTGATGCCCCAGACCCGGGAGCATTTCGACGTCTGCCGCCTGCTCGGGGTTGAGCGCGGCCTGGTGGTGATCAGCAAGTGCGACACCGTCGACGAGGAACTGATCGAACTGGTGACCGAGGAGGTCAGCGAACTTACGGCCGGCAGTTTTCTCGAGGAGGCCCCGGTGGTGCCGGTTTCAGCGGTCAGCGGCCAGGGCCTGGACGAGCTTCTCAAGGTCCTGGAAGAGCTTGCCGCCGAGGTGCGCGAGCGGCCCGAGACCGGGGCATTCCGGCTGCCGGTCGATCGCGCTTTCGTGATCAAGGGATTCGGGACCGTGGTTACCGGAACCGTGATCTCCGGGTCGCTGGGGCTCGGTGAGACGGTCGAACTCCATCCTTCCGGCCTTAGCAGCCGGGTTCGCAGTCTCCAGGCCTACGGCCAGGAACGGGAGAAGGTTTTCGCCGGTGAACGCGCGGCGATCAACCTGCAGGGGTTGGAAAAGTCGGAGATCGAGCGGGGTGAGGTTCTGGCCCGGCCGGACTCGGTGATTCCGACCTCGATGTTCGACCTTCGCTATACCCACCTGGCCTCGGCAAGTTCTCCCCTGCCGCCGCGCAGCAAGATGCTGGTCCACAGCGGCACCGCGGCCCTGATGGGAACGGTCGTGGTGCTTGACGGTTCCGAACTGGAGCCCGGAACGACCGGTTTTGTCCAGGTTCGTCTCGATAAGCCGACCGTCGTGGTATACGGCGACCGCATCGTGCTGCGCAGTTTCGCCCGGCGTGAAACGGTTGGCGGCGGCCGGGTCATAAATCCCTGTCCGACCAAGCATCGGCTCAAGGACTTTCCGGTGCTCAAACCCGAGTTTGAAATCCTGGAGCGGGGGGAGGCGGCCGCCGTGGTTGCCGTCCTGGTCCGGCAGGCCGGGGTCGCGGGATGCGGCTCGATCAGCTCAAGGCTTTTCTCAACCTGTCCGACAAGGCCCTGGCCAAGGTGATTTCCGAACTTTCGGCCAGACGGGAGCTTGTCCGCTTCGACAACGAACGCCAGATTTTCATCGCCGGCTCGATCTTTGACGACCTGGCCGAACAGCTGCTGGCATTGGTGGCCGACTACCATCGCCGCGAACCGTTGCGGGAAGGTATGTTCAAGGAGGAGGCGCGTTCCCGGCTCGGGCTTTCGAGCCCCCTTTTCCACGCCCTGCTTCAACGCCTGGTCAAGAGCGGCAAACTGGTGCTCGACCGTGACCTGGTTCGGACCCCGGACCATCGGGTCAAGCTCGCGGTCGATACCGACAAACTCAAGCTCCGCCTGGTCGAGTTCTACCAGCAGGCCGGGTTTGCGTTCCCCGATTTATCGTCGCTGCCGGAGAAACTGGGAGCCGAGGCCGAAGACATCAAGCCGCTGCTGATGATGCTGGTCAAGGAGGGGAAGCTGCTGAAGGTTCGCGATGGGATTTTCATCACCCCGGAACATTACGACAAGATGCGGGCCGGAGTGGTCGAGTTCATCCGGCAGCATGGCGCGATGACGACCCAGGAATTCAAGGCCCAGATCGGTTTGAGCCGCAAATACGTGATTCCTCTCTTCGAGTACCTCGACCAGCGCAAGGTGACGGCCCGCAAGGGCGAAGCCCGGATTCTCCTGCAGGGCTGAACTTTGCGCGTAACTATTCAGCCGGATACGGGGTCGGCCGCGGCCACTCAGGTCAGCAGGGCGGAGAAGGCTTTCGGCATGCGGGTGACCCTTTTCTTCTGATAATCGAAAAAGACGATCCCGGTCACGGCCCGGGCCACCTCCCGCGCATCATCCTTTCTCGTTACCTTGTAATAGAAGTTCAAACCGCTGCCCGAGGCATCGTCCAGGGCGATGGCGACCGCGAGGGTTTGCCCGTGCTTGACTTCGGCCCGGTAGACCACGGCCAAATCGGCCAGGATCAGGCTGGCGCCTCCGGCATCCATCTCGCTGAACCCGTGTTGCGCCAGGAAACGGACACGGGCCTCGTGCAGGAGGCTGACGAGCCGGTCGTGTCCCAAATGGTTGCCGTAGTTGATGTCGCTGATGCGGGGGACGATTTCGGTTGTGAAGATAAATTTTTCCTTAGCGGGCAGCTCGACGCGCACTCTTTTCATGGCTTTTCCTTCCTGTGCCAACATGTCCATTGAAAAAATATGGTTATTTGTTGACTTGGAAAATTTTTTGTTGTAGGTAATTTCCCATCAGTATCACACAGCGATTTTCAACCCGAGAAAAAAGGAGGTAGCATCATGGCGGTTAATTATCCACCGGTTGGAAACAAGGTTATTGCCAAGGTCATCGAAACCCAGGGAGACTGCTCGATCGGGATGAAGGTCGGGGATGAATTCGAGGTCGGCATCCACCAGTGCGGCGAATTCTGCGGCTATTTTTACCACAATCTTTTTCACTGGATCAACCTGCTTCAGTTTGATGGCGCCTTTCCGCTCTTTCCGGACAAGGATGTCATGGTCTGGGAATGCCCCAATCCCAACAACCGGGTCAAGGTTGAACTGCGCCGGGAAAAACGCTGATTGCTGGCGGGTCGTTCCCGCAGAACCCCTCCGGCGTGCCGGTTTAGCGCCGGGGCGGGACCGGAAAAGGCCGTCCGCCGGGACGGCCTTTTTTATTGTCCGGCGGAAATAAAAAAGCCATCGCCGGCGGACCGGGGATGGCTTGACA
>WFRT01000012.1 GCA_015486445.1 Pseudomonadota bacterium
GACGTTACCCTGCTCAAGCCGGCTCCCGAAGGGATCGAAAAAATCCTTGCTTTCTACCGTCGCCGCGACTTAAGGCCCACGGCTGCCGTCCTGATCGGCGACAGTGTCACCGACATCGAAACCGCCCGCAACGCCGGCATCAGGGTTGCCGTCCGCACCAACGGCGAAGACCGTACCATTCGCCTTAAAGCCCACTCTCCCGACCTTCTGGTCAACAGCCTCGAAGAACTCACAGACCTCCTGCCTCAACTGTAGACTTTTCCGTCAAACCATAAAAGGGTGGAACTTTGCCTGTTCTTTCGATATGTTGCGGCCGAAGGTTGCCAGGGGATGGAAAGACGATAACTCTTTTTCAAAGGGGGTGTGAAAATGTTTTTTGCCGATAGAGAAAGCGGCGCAAAGGTCTATTATGAGGTCCACGGCCAGGGGCCACCGGTGGTGCTTCTGCATCACGGCTTCGGCAGTCTTGAAATGTGGCGGGAAATCTGCCCGCGGCTGGCGGCCGCGGGCTTTCGGGTCATCACCTACGACCGGCCCGGCTACGGGCGCTCGGCCGACGGTGAGATCTTTACCCGGTGGAGCGTGACCTCGGTATTTCGCTCGGCCAACGTCGAGGTGCTCGAACGCCTGGCCGATTACCTCGATCTCGATGCCTTTTACCTTGTCGGTCAGTGCGAGGGCGGGGTGATCGCGGCCGATTATGCCGCCCGCTTTCCCGGCCGGGCGGCGGGCCTGGCCACCTCGAGCACCCTGTGCCGGAGCCGGACGACCATGGACGAGTTCAACCGGGATCGGTTCCCGGACTCTTTTTCAGGCCTGGAGCCGGAGATGCGGGATAAGCTGGTAAAATGGCACGGCCGGGAGTATGCCGAAGAATTCTATCGCCGCGGTCTCGAACACGGCGGGGCCTACGGCCGGGACCGCTTCGACCTGCGGCCGGTCTTGAACAAGGTTTCCTGTCCGGCCCTGGTGCTCTACCCCGACCGCAGTTCCCTGTTCGAAGTCGAGCAGGGGGTTCTATTCTACCGCAGCCTGCCGGCCGGTGAACTCGCGGTCCTGCCCCGTTGCGGCCACAACACCTATGAACAGCAGCCGGACGAATATGTTCGTCAAATTGTTGCATTTATCGACCGCAGCCGAATCACGGCCGGCGTCGAAGGAGAATGGAGCGGAGAACATGGAAAAGGATAGAAGATTTGTCAGTCGCCAGACTATACGTTTCCGGGATCTTGACGGCATGGGCCATGTCAACAATGCCACCTATTTCACCTATTTTGAAGAGGCCCGCAAAGAGTTTTGCGCCTCCCTGCTGCATTATAATTCCCCGGGTGACTTTCCGTTCATCCTGGCTTCCGTCTCCTGCCAGTTTCGCAGGGCGCTTGAACTTGCCGACAGTCCCATCGAGGTTGTCCTCCGGGTTGCGGAAATCGGCCGAAAAAGTTTTACCTTCACCTACGAAATCACCACCCCCAACGATCCGGTCGTAATTTTTGCCACCGGGGAGTCGATCCAGGTCTGTTACGATTACCAAAATGGCAAAACCATTGAAATTCCCACCGCTTTACGCACCGTCCTGGAGCCGTACCTGGTGGATGGGAGTGGCTGATTCTTTCAGCCCTTTTGCGTTGCGCAAAGCGAAGGCGCTGGAAGCTTGTTTTTTCAACCGCCCCGGCGATTATTCTCGAACATTGTCACCGGCATCGGATATTTCAATTCCCAGACCATCCTGATGGGTTTTTCTTTTTCATAGCTGACTCTTGCCGCCGGGCCAAGGTAGACAAAGGGCAGGGTGCAGTTGTTTCTTGTTTTCTGGTCCCGGGCGAAAATCAGGATGGTATACCCCCGTTCCCGGTGATTGATCAGGTTGCGGCCTGAGTTTGATTGCCGGGTGGTGTTGGACTGAGATTCCCAGTGCAGTAACGTCCGGCTGATCGGATAATCGGCATACATGGTCGTGGGGGAAAATTCCCGATCGGTTTTTTGCCAGGTTATCAGCAGGGCGTAGGCCTTGACCGCGCTGAAATGCAGGACCCCGATCCCGCGCTGGCCGGTGGTTTCCAGGTTGGCCCGGCCAAAAGCCGCCTGAATGTCTTTGAGCCCATAGCGGGCGTGCAGTTCGAGATCGCAGGCAAAGGGCAGTTGCGGCCTGATGCCCCTGATTTGTGAATCCTCCTGCGCCCAGGCCAGGACTTCATCCATATCCGCCAGGATGGTTCGGTTTTCGGCCAGACGTTCCAGGGCCGTTGGAAAGTCGGCAAATCCAAGTTTTGTCAGGGGTTCCGGCCAGAACCGGTAATAGACCCGATTGATTTTCCCCACAGCCTGGGCCAGGGCTCCGGACACATCCTTTTCAAGAAGCCTGCCGATTATTTTCCTTAACCCGGCAATCTCCTGCGGGCCCGAAACCGAGGCCATCCGCAACAGGGATTTTTTCAGGGTGGCAAAATCAGGGTCGGGCGGAGTTGGCGCCAACCGGGCCCGGGCTTTCCAGCCGGTCCAGCTTTCCCGGACGAGAAGTATTTCCGGTTCATAGTCGTGGTAACGGATGAAATTGGCAAAGGTCGGTTTATTGCCGGTTTCATTCGAAAAGGTCTTAAGCCGTTCCGGGATCTGGGCGGCCAGGTTCTGCAGGTTTGTCTTTATATTTTCAAGCACATACTGTTTTGAAATCCGGTCAAACTGGATGCAGCAGCCGGCCGGCAGGTGGGGAAAGTCGTTTTCCACCTCGCGATCGATGGCGTAGCGGCTTTGCGGAAGCAGGGCTTTAAGTTTTCTGTCTATCCTGTAGCGCCGGTGGACCTGGCCGACAAAGTCGAGCACGGTCAGGCATTCCTTTTCCGGGGCGTGGCGCAAGCCCCGGCCCAGCTGCTGGAGAAACACGGTGAGACTCTGGGTCGGCCGCAGGAAAAGGACGGTGTTGATTTCCGGAACATCAACACCCTCGCTGAGCTTGTCGACCGTGAAAAGAAAGGTCAGTCGGCCCGCTCGCAGCTCCCGCAGCCGGTCGCGGCAATTTTCACTGTCAAGGCCGGAAACAAAAGCGGCAGAGGGAATGTCGTGTCGGGTGAACATATCGGCCATGAACCGGGCATGTTTGATCGTGACACAAAAGCCGATGCCCTTGATTCGGGAGAGATCCGGTTCGTAGCGATGCAGGGTCGCCAGGACGATTGCCAGCCGTTGCCGGGCCAGTTCATGGTCGCCGGTGTAGATTTTTTCCAATTCTTTGTCGTTGTACCTGCCGTTGCGCCAGAAGCGGTCGGCGCTGATGTCAACCGGGTCGGCGACGCCGAAATAGTGGAAAGGGCAGAGCAGCTTTTCTTCCAGGGCCTCGGGAAGCCTGATTTCGGCGGCCAGGCGATTGTCGAAATCGGCCGCTACGCTGTTGCCGTCCATCCTTTCCGGGGTAGCCGTCAGGCCGAGGAGTATTTTCGGGGAGAAATGATCAAAAAGTGGCCGGTAGCTTGACGCCGGGCCGTGATGGGCTTCGTCGACGATGATGTAGTCGTAAAAATCCCTGCCCAGCTGTTCCCACAAGCGGCGGCGCGAAAGCATCCCTACCGAGCAAAAAAGATGTTCCAGGCGTTCGGCCTGGTAGGGACCGACCAGCAGTTCGCCAAAAGAGTGATCACGCAGGACGTTTCTGAAAGTCCACAGGGCCTGTTGCAGGATCTCCTGCCGGTGGGCGACAAAGAGCAATCTTGCCTGGTTTTTTCTTTCTTGCCGGAATCGCTGATAATCGAAGGCGGCAATCACGGTTTTGCCGGTGCCGGTGGCGGCGATCACCAGGTTGCGAAAGTGGCCCCGCACTAAGCGTTCAATCGACAGCGCCTCGAGGATGCGTTCCTGGAAAGGATGGGGTTTGAGGTCGAAGAAAACGTCGGGGCCGGGGGTGCCGTCAGTTCTGGCCGCCCTGATTGCCCGGCGCAGCGGTTCGGGGCTGGCGGGATCAAAAGGTAAGAACTCCCGGCTGTTCCAGTAGGTTTCAAACTCGGCCCCGAACTTTTCCAGGATATGCTGCAGATCCTGTTCGGTGACTTTCAGGTTCCATTCGAGGCCGCTGGTCATTGCCGCCCGGGACATGTTTGCCGAACCGATATAGGCCGTGGAGAAACCGGTGCAGCGGCGAAAGTGGTAAGCCTTGGCATGCAGTCGGGTTCGTTCCGTGTCATAGGAGATCCGAACCCTGACATTCGGTATCCTGGCCAGCCATTCCACCGCCGGAGCATCGGAGGCGCCCATGTATGAAGTGGTGATGACCCGGACCGGGATGTCGCGATCCTGTAAATCCGCAAAACCCGGCATCAGCAGGCGCAGTCCCGACCACTTTATGAAAGAGACCAGGATGTCGACTTCATCCGCTGAACGCATCTCTTCCAGCAGTTCGTGAACCAGTTGCGGCTCTTGCGGCGAACCGGTAAAGAGGCTGCTGACGGCCATCGAGGTCTGCGGCCGGGGCAGGCCGGAGTGGGCGTAGTGGGGCGGGGTGATTTCCAGGAGCAGCGGTTTTTGCGCCGGGATTAATTTATGGTTTTGCAAATCTTCCATGCCGGTATCGCCTGCCAGGGTTTCAATGATACGGTTGCAGAGAGCCAGGCGTTTTCCCGGGTCGGGCTCCCAGCGCAGGACCTTGGCAACAATTTCGGCGATAAAGGCGGCGTAGCGCTCCGGCTGTTCCTCGCTGTCGATTTTTTCGCAGACCGCGCGCAGCTCGGGATGGTCCGCAAGGATTTGGCGCAGATTTTTATCAAGCAGGGTTTCGTACAAACCGGGGGAGAGAGGGAAACTCATGGTCTGATTCCTTTTGACCGGCAATATGAAACCAGCACCGGCAGGTCGGCGGCGGCCCAGTCGAGGGCCGGGAGCTCAGCCGGCGGCAGCCAGGCCAGGGCCGCGTGTTCGCTGCATTTTGGCTCTTGTCCCGGTAATAAGGTGCCGATAAACGGGAAGAGGGTAACGGCAAATTCCGGATATTCGTGGGTTGCCGGCGGCAGGGAGGAGGTGATCGTGATATCTGTTTCCAGCTCTTCTTTGATTTCCCGCACCAGGCACTCCTCGGGGGTTTCCCCGGGCCGGATTTTCCCGCCGGGAAATTCCCACTTGAGCGGCAGGCTCATGGCCGCCCCGCGCCGGGCTACCAGAATCAGGCCGGCGCGTTCGATTATGGCGCAGCTGACGCGAAGATGTTTTCGTCCTGGTCCGGTCATCTCTTGAGGGCGGCTTCCAGGCCGCCCAGGTTTTCGATAATGGCGTCGGGGTTTTCGCCGGCCAGCATTTCCCGGTCGTCGAAGCCGGTGAGGACGCCTATCGTCCGGGTGCCGGCGGCCCGGCCGGCCCGGATGTCGACGCGGGTATCGCCGATGTAGACCGCTTTTTCCGGCGGCCGGCCGAGACGGCGGCAGCACTCTAGCAGAGGCTCGGGTTCGGGTTTTTTCCTTTCGGTATCGTCGGCGGTGATGATGGCGGCGAACAGCCCGAGGATTTGGTCCTTTTTCAGGGGCTCGAGCTTAACTTCCATGTTGGCGGCCGGGGTGGCGGTGACGATAGCCAGCTGGCGGCCGGCGGCGGCCAGGCGGCGGACGGTTTCGGCCGCTTCCGGCAGCAGGGCGATCCGCCGGCTGAACATCTCCGGGGCGATTTCGCGGGCCGTCTTCCAGGCCTGGTCCTGCAACTCGGGCCGGCACTTGAAACAGCTTTCAGGGAAGAGCTTTTCCCAGAGAAAGGTGCCGTTGCGGTTGGCGCCGCGGATCTGGGCTGCGGTCGGCCGCGGCAGCCCGAGGCGTTCCATCACCGCGTTGACGATTTCGTAGTAGATCCAGGTTGAATCGATGATCGTCCCGTCAAGGTCGAACATCACCAGGTCGACACCGTTGTTCATTTCTTCTCCCGATCTTCCTTTTTCGGTTCCGGGTTGAGCTGCAGGATTACCTCGATCCGGTCGCCGTCTTCTTTGCCGAGGGCCCGGCGCAGGTTGACCGGGGCCAGGATTTCGATGGTTTCCCGGTTGTGGGCCCGGACCTTCTCCTCCGGCATGACGACCGCCGCCGGCCACGCTCCAATTCGGGCCGGCAAGACCCGGGCCGAGCAGAATTCCGGGCCCGGCGGCACGAGTTCAACTGCCGTTGTCCGGGCCGCGGCTACGAATTTCCCGGCTGCCGGTGCGACCTTGAGATTGAGGGTGCCGGGCCAGGGAATGAAGCCCAGTTTTTCCCGGCACTGCCTGACGACCCAGTCCAGCCCGGCAAAATATCCCGCCTCGCCCTGGCCGGAAACAATCCGGCCGGACAGCTTTGGGCAATTGTCATCTCGACTCATCGAACCATTTGCGTTTGCTGAAATCGTCGGGCGAACTTGGCAGCTGCTCCCAGTTACGGATCATTTTTGCCAGTCGACAGACCAGGTCGCTGTTTTTTCCCAGGACGGCTTCCATGGAATGAAGGCTGCGGCCCAGGGTGCGGTCGAGATCGGGTTGGATTCTTTCCCGCACATCTTCCGGCAGGTGTTGGTAAGCCGCGGTAAGGTTGCCGATCCAGTCGGAAAGTGCGGCCAGATCCAGGTCCGAAGGTTTTTTCTTGCCGTAAACGTAGCCTTCAAGCGCCCCGGCCGAGGCAGCAAACTGATAAATTTTGTTGTGAATATGCATACCTTCTAGTCCCGGTTGTGTCATCTCTGGTTATTTCCTTGTCAGTTAGCATGATTTGTAACTATTCAGCTAAATTCTATCTCCCCGGTTTCAGGAGGGGCGGGGGTGGTTTTTCTTAACGCTTGGCGAAGAAAAGTCGCGCCCGACCCTGTATTCGGCTGAATAGTTACCATGATTTTATCTTTTTTGCCAGTTGCCGGCCTTTTCTGCGGAACCTTCTTCAGGGCGGCCGGGCCGCGGTTTTTATCTCTTGACGTAAAAGGTGTGGCATGTTTTACCTCAAAGCGTTTAATGTGGGCGGGCCGGCAAATTTTGCGGTCGTGTCGCAATTTGGCAGCAGGTGGGGTGAGCGGGATAGATAATGAGAAGATATGCTGAGAAAATTTTTCCCTTTTTCGGGACTGTCCTGGTGCTGGCGTTTTCCGTGGCGGCCGCTTTTGTTTTTCTCGGCGTCTGCCTGCAGGAACGGGAGGTTGCCGGGGGGCGGCTGTTTCTGGTGCAGCGGCAGTTGAACGGCTTTGTTGGCGCCGTGAACGGAAAATCCACAGGTGAAAAGAAAAACCCGGGAGTTGCCGGGGGCTGGCTAACGGTCGATAAATTATCCCTTTTACGAGATGGCGGCAGCTATGCCGGGCGCCGGATCAAACCCCTTGAAGATCCCGCCTTAAAGACTCTGCTGCATGACAGCCTGGCTCTCCGCGACCAGTTCCTGCACGGTGCCCACAGCCGGGACGATGAGCTTAAAGCGGTGGAAAAATTCCGGCTAAATCTCGAGGCCCTGGCGGACGCCCTGGTTTTCCAGGCCGTCGCCGCCGATCGCCGGGTCAAGCTGGCTTTCTGGCTGCTGGCGCTGGCCGTTGCGCTTTTTGCTCTGCTGGGTATTGCCTGGCTTTTTAACTGCCGGCGGCGGCGGGATTACCAGGCGCACCGACTGCGGGTTTTCACGTTGCAGGCGGCAATGCTGAGAGGCCTGCCGGAAGCCTGGTTTCTGCTTGACTGCAACCTGGTTTTACAGGCTGCCACCGATAAGGCAATGGTTTTTTTGCCTGCCCCGCCCGGTTCGGGAGTCGGTTTTGAACATCTGTGTCGTGACCCCGAAATCCTGACGGTTTTGCGGCAGGTCGCGGCCGAAATCGCCATCTACCCGATCGGTAAAATCAAGGTGGCGCCGGAAAAGATCATCCTGGAAGCGCAAGCCGGTGGTCCTCGGCGGGAGGTGCTGATTTCATGGTACCGGACGACTCTGGCGGGGAAGGACTACCTGCTGGGCCGGATCAGCGATGCTGAAGCCGGGTTTCTGGAAAGCACCGACTCTCTCGCCGCCCGGCGCCTGCGGGAGCTGGCGGAAAAATTTTTCAAGGTCCAGGACGAGGAACGCCGGCGCTTGGCCGATGAACTGCACGATGGCCTCTGCCAGGCCCTGGCGGTATTGAAGATGCAGGTTTCCACGGTGGAGCGCCGGATTGAAGCGGAGTCCCTCAAGGATGAGTGTCGCCAGGCCCGCCGTTACGTTACCCAGATAATTGAAGACATTCGCCGGCTCTCCCACGACCTGAGCCCGGTAATCCTCGATGACCTGGGCTTGAGCGAGGCCCTGGTCCACCTGGTCAACAACTTTACCGCGACCCACAATATCAAGGCCCTGACTTCGGTTCCCGACATCGACGACTGCTTTTCGGAAAATGAGGCCCGCAACATCTACCGGATTGTCCAGGAAGCCATCAACAATATTGGCAAACATGCCGGAGCGTCGCAGATGACCCTCGAGGTTGAACGCAAAGATGGGGAAATCCGTTTTTCGATCCGCGATGACGGGGTCGGTTTCGACTCTTCCCATTTCGACCGTCAATCTCTCAAGGCCGGCCTGGGCATGGCCAGCATGGTCCAGCGGGTGCAGTTGATGGGGGGAGAATTCAAAATCGACAGCCAGCCCGGCAGGGGGACTGAAATCATCTTTATTCTGCCCGATAATTGTCGAAAGACAGGCGGTAGAATTACTTGAAAAAAAGGTCGGCATCTGGTATACAGGCCTCCCCTCGGCTGACGCGGGAGGGCATATTTGTTCAATCGCCTGCCCTGGCCGGCAAGCCAGGGGTGTATAAATACTAAAGGAGTTGTCAGATGTTTAGAGATGATGGGCCCTGCAAAATAGTTCTCGCTGACGACCATGCCATGTTGCGGCAGGGCATCAAGAAAATTATCGAAGAGGAGAAGGGGCTCGAGGTCGTGGGCGAGGTCAGCGACGGCCTTGAACTGGTCAGCTTTCTCAACCAGAATCGTGCCAACCTGGTACTGCTCGACATCTCGATGCCCAATGTCCGCGGGATTGAAGTTATCTCCGAGGTCCGCCGGGCGCAACCCGGGGTCAAGGTGATCATGCTGACCATGCACAACAGCCGGGAATACCTCTATGCGGCGATTGCCGCCGGGGCCGACGGCTACCTGTTGAAAGAGAACAGTGATGACGAACTGCTGACCGCAATCGACAAGGTGCTGGAAGGAGAGACCTACATTTCATCGACCCTCGCCGGAGAGTTTTCCGAGGATACGATGAAGTTCTACCGCAAGAACAAGAAACTGCCCTTCGAACACCTGACCAACCGTGAACGGGAAATTCTCAAGATGGTGGCTGAAGGTCGTACCAGCCGCGAGATCGGCGACCTTCTCTACATCAGCCTGCGGACGGTGGAACACCACCGGGCCAATATCATGCGCAAGATGAATTTCAACTCGGTTGCCGATTTAATCAAGTACGCGCTCGACAAAGGGTATGTCTGAGGCGGGTAAGCGGCAGTCGGAACCAAGTTTTTCCGGAGGGCACGCCTCGGTTTTTCGGGGGTGCCCTCTTGTTTTGTCGAAAGTGCCGGATTCATGGTTGGCGGGGCTTGAGTGTCGACCGTGGCGCCGGCGGAAAGAACCGAAATATCTTAAAATCAGGAGATGGTTGAATGACTACCAGGATTGATCCTTTTGCCGAACTCGACGGGCTCGTGGCCGATTCCGGCCTGGCCGACTGGGGGCGCAAGGAAATTGAAATTGCCGAGCATGAAATGCCCGGGTTGATGGCGATTCGCGAAAAATACGAAGCCGAAAAGCCGCTTAAAGGGGCCCGGATTATGGGCTCGCTCCATATGACTATCCAGACCGCGGTTTTGATTGAAACCCTGGTCGCACTCGGGGCCGAGGTGCGCTGGGCTTCCTGCAACATCTTTTCCACCCAGGACCATGCCGCCGCCGCGATCGCCGCTACCGGAGTGCCGGTTTTCGCCTGGAAGGGCGAAACCCTTAAGGAGTACTGGGCCTGTACTTACCAGGCGCTTACTTTTCCCGGCGGCAAGGGGCCGCAGCTGATCGTCGATGACGGCGGCGACGCCACCCTGATGCTTCATCTCGGCGCCCGGGCCGAGGAGAACCCGGCGATTTTGGACGGTGATTTCGAATCCGAGGATGAAATCGAGCTTACCGCCCTGCTCAAAGAGATCATCAAGCGGCGGCCGGGCCGCTTCGGGCAGTGGGTCGGCGAGTGCCGCGGGGTTTCCGAGGAGACCACGACCGGGGTCCATCGTCTCTACCAGATGATGGAGAAGGGTGAACTCAAGATTCCGGCCTTCAACGTCAACGATTCGGTGACCAAGTCGAAGTTCGACAATCTCTACGGCTGCCGGGAATCCCTGGCCGACGGCATCAAGCGGGCGACCGACGTGATGGTGGCCGGCAAAAACGTGGTGATCTGCGGTTACGGCGACGTCGGCAAGGGCTGCGCCCAGTCGATGCGGGGGTTCGGGGCCCGGGTCCTGATTACCGAGATCGACCCGATCTGCGCCCTCCAGGCCCTGATGGAAGGCTTCGAGGTAACGACCCTGGAAGAGGCCCTGGCCGAGGGCGACATCTACGTCACCACGACCGGCAACCGGGACGTGATCACGGCCGAGCACATGGCGGGGATGAAAAACCAGGCCATCGTCTGCAACATCGGCCATTTCGATTCCGAGATTCAGATCTCAAAGCTCAATGCCTGGCCCGGGATCAGGAAGGAAGAGATCAAGCCCCAGGTCGACCGCTACACCTTTCCCGACGGCCACCAGATTTTCGTTCTCGCCGAAGGTCGGCTGGTCAACCTGGGCTGTGCCACCGGCCACCCCTCGTTCGTGATGTCCAATTCCTTTTCGAACCAGACCCTGGCCCAGATCGATCTCTGGCTAAACGACTACGAAGTCGGGGTCTACCGCCTGCCGAAGAAGCTCGACGAGGCCGTGGCCCGCTTCCACCTGGAAAAGCTCGGCGGCAAGCTTACGGTGCTGAGCCCGGAGCAGGCCGAATACCTGGGAATCCCGGTCGAAGGTCCCTACAAGCCCGAGCACTACCGCTACTAGCGGTCGCCGACATTGATTAGCAGACAACAAAAAAGGGGACGGTCTCAATGATGACCGTCCCCTTCGATTTGCTGTCAATGGTCGGGATGAGAGGATTTGAACCTCCGACCCCTGCGTCCCGAACGCAGTGCTCTACCAGGCTGAGCCACATCCCGATCCCTTGAAGTTGGCCCGCTTTTAATGGATTGCCGGCTTAAAGTCAAGCGAAAAGCGCAATCGCAACCGGTGAAAGAGCTTGACTAAATTTGCCAAAAAATGGCAGAAAGCTCAAACCTTCGGCAAACCTTTACAAATAATTACAACATCTTGAGGCTTTGGAAAAAAACAAATGGAAAAAGAAAGTCATTCTCAACTGGCGGCGGCCTTTCGGACGCACTCCTGCGGTGAACTCAAACTTGATAACGCGGGCTCCAGGGTCAAGCTTTCCGGCTGGGTCCAGAACTGGCGTGACCACGGCGGCGTGGTTTTTATCGACCTGCGTGACCGCTACGGCCTGACCCAGGTGGTTTTCAATCCCGAGCGGGCCCCCGAGGCGCACGCCACCGCCCACACTTTGCGCAGTGAATTCGTGCTCCAGGTCGAAGGCGAGGTCACACCCCGGCCCGAAGGCACCGTCAACCCCAACCTTGAAACCGGCGAGATCGAGGTCATGGTTGATGAGGTCAGGATTCTCAACCGGGCCAAAACTCCACCGTTCATGATCGACGAAACTCGGGAGATTGGTGAAAACCTGCGCCTCCAGTACCGCTATCTCGATCTTCGGCGTCAGCCCCTGCAGGAGGCGATGATCACCCGTCATCGGGTGACCAAGATCATCCGCGACTATCTCGACGAGCACGCTTTCCTGGAGATCGAAACCCCGGTGCTGACCAAGAGCACCCCGGAAGGGGCCCGCGACTACCTCGTGCCATCGCGCACCAACCAGGGCA
>WFRT01000013.1 GCA_015486445.1 Pseudomonadota bacterium
CCTTACGCTCGCTCCGCCCGCATTGCAAAACTCGCTACGCTCAGACAGTTGCAATGCTTATGGGCTCCCGCTCGCTGGGAAAAACAACGAAATCTTTCCGAAACCGCTCAGAAAAACCACCCCCGCCCCCTCCTGAAAGCGGGGAGATAGAATTTAGCTGAATAGTTACAACAATTTTACCATCAGCTCGATACGACACGTCGGGGGAGGAACTTCATGAAAGGGACCGGAAACAAATGGCGAATGCTGCTGGCAATCGGTTTTCTCATCATCATCTACGGCTGCGTCGCCGCGCAGGAGACCCGCCAGCCCCAACCCGGAGCGGACAAAAAAGCAATCGCCGGGGAGAGTGAGAGCGGCACCGAGCCCACCGGGGCCGGAATCTACCAGCAAAAGATCAAGCCCCTGACCACCCGGCAGTGCGCCCAGTGCCACTACGCGGTATTCAGCGACATCCGGGACCGCGGCGGCCGCCACCAGTTATCCTGTACCGAATGCCACGAAACCTTCCATACCTGGAAACCGGGCCGCGAATGGAGCTCGGTGGTGCCCCGGTGCGCGACCTGCCACGAACTGCCCCACGGACCGGCCTTTCCCGAATGCCTCAAGTGTCACACCGACCCCCACGCTCCGATCGCCGGCCTGGTCAAGGCAGAGGCCCTGGCAGACGACTGCATCCGGTGTCACGCCGCCCAGGAAAACGAACTCAGACGGCACAAGAGCGCCCACACCGAGGTGGCGTGCAGTGAATGCCACCACGACCGGCACGGCTACAAACCGAAATGCAACGAGTGCCACGACGAGCCCCACACCCCCTATACCGACAACGCCGGCTGCCAGACCTGCCACCCGGCCCACGCGCCGCGCAACATCACCTACCCGGCCACGACCCCCAACCAGGTCTGTGCCGGCTGCCACGAGGAGATCGCCGACAAACTCGCGCACAGCCACCGCAAGCACGCCACCAAACCCTGTGTCTTCTGTCATGTCGACCGGCACGGCTATGTTCCGCACTGCACCAAGTGCCACAGCGAACCACACTCGAAAAAGATGCTGGAACCCTTCAAGTACAACTGCAAGGCCTGCCACGGTGAACCTCACAACCTGATTCTGCCGGGCCACGAATAGCCCCCCCGCGGTTTTTCGGGGCCGGCGATACCGCGGCCGGCCCCGGGAAACCTTCCCCAACCCGCAACCGTCAAGGAGCGTGAACAATTCGTGTCAGAAACATCATTATCGGAACCGCCCTGGGCCTCGCCGCCCTGCTTTCCGGCCCCGGCCCGGCCCGGGGCAAGCCGCTTTCGGCCTCGGCCAACCTGAACTATCGAACCATCGACAGCGACCAGGAAAAAAGCTGGCGCTTCGACCGCAACTACAACCTCACCTACACCCAGGAATGTACGGCGGCGCTGGAATTCCTCAGCAGCCTGCGCTACAGCCGCTACGACTCCAATGCCCGGGACGACGGCTATCGTTTCAATCCCTACGCCAACCTGACCTTAAACAACGATCTCTTCACCTCGACCCTGGGGGTCAACTTCAACCGCCTCGATTTCGACAACCAGCCCACCTACGACAACTGGAGCTGGGACGCCAGCTGGTTCAGCCAGTGGGACAAAGCCTGGCCCGCCCTCCATTTCACCTACAGCGAGAGCCGCACCCGCGACGACAGCAACCCCCGAAAACGGGACAACAAGTCGACCCAGTTCGGGGCCGGGTTCTACTATGAGCGGGATTTTCTCGAATGCAGCTACGACTACCGACTCAACAACTCCGACGACAAGGTCGGCGACACCGAGGTCGAGACCCAGTACCACCACGCCACGATCCAGCTTTCCCGGGAGTGGGCCTTCTGGGAGAAAAAGCTCATCCTCGACCTCGGCCAGCGCGGCACCTACAACTACACCGACACCCGGGACCGGGTCGGGGCCGGCAACGACTACTTTCTCAAGGCCCGCCAGGTCACCACCTATTACGCCAACGACAGCACCCCGGCGGAGGGCCGGCTGACGGAAAACCCGGCGCTTTCCGATCTCGACTACCTGACCGGAGCCGGTATGGAAATTGCTAATCCCATAGATTATCACAACCTGGGCTTTCGCGCCGTCGACCGGCCCGTCAACCGCATCCGGGTCTACTTCACCCGGGAGTTGAAAGCCCAGGAGATGCAGAAACTGACCTGGGAAATATATACCAGCGACGACGGCGAAAAGTGGTTCCGCTACACCCTGCCGGTGCGGATCGCCTACGAAATCGACCCGGGCCGTTTCCAGACCGTCGCGGTCGTCACCACGGCCGGCTTTATCAACGACTACGGCAAGCTGGTGCTGAGAACCGCCGAACCGATTTTCGACCCTTTCGAGGTCACCGAGATCGAAGTCGGCGAATTCCGCATCGCGACCTCCGACACGGTCAAGAGCCACTACGAGAACTGGCGCAGCGAATCGATGTTCAGCCTGACCGGGCATCCGACCGACGACTGGAGCCTCGGAGCCCGCTTCGACTACGATTTCGAGCACCGGGAGGATTCGGATTTCCTTGACGAAGACCAGATCGAAACCAACTACAGTCTCTTCAGCGACTACTACCTGAACCGGTTTTTCTGGCTCTCCCTGGGTTTCAGCGAAAACCGGACGGACTATAAAAACCACAGTTCCAAAAAAGAGTACAACGACAATCCGGATGAAATGAACCGCTCCTGCACCGCCGCCTGGAAAGCCAACCCGATCGACACCGTGGATCTCTCGCTGGCCTACAACCACGGGGAGGATTTCGAAGACGGCGACAAGACCGACACCAGCGACAACGTCATCTTCAACCTCGCCGCCCAGCTCTACCCCGACGTCAGCAGCGATTTCTCCTACTACTGGGAAAAAAGCGACGGCGACACCGAAACCAACTGGCGCCTCGACCTCACCGCCCGGCTGACGGAAGAGATCGACATCAACAGCTACATCGAAAACAACGACGCCTACGGCGTCAACGGCAACTGGCGCCCGTCGGACATTTTCACGGTCACGGTCCACGCCAACCGCGACAACGAAGACGACACCAGCTCCGGCGGCGCCGGCATCGCCTGGGTCTGTACCGACACCCTGCGCAGCAACTTCAACTACAACATCATCGACACCCCGGAAACCACCGAGCACATTTTCAACAGCACCATGAACTGGATACCCTGCGACCTGGTTACGGTCTTAAACAACTTCACCTACCAGCACAGCCGCCGGGACGGCAACATTATCAACTGGAACCTGCAGCTGACCCTGAACTATTGACAAAAACAGCCACGCCCGCCACCCCCGGCGCGGCCGGCGGCCCGGCGCCAAGCCTGGCGGCAGACAACGAGGCCTGAAAAGATGACCCGAACCGATTCAGCTCCGAGCCCGGCAAAGATTTTCCTCTCATGCACCCTGCTCCTGGCCGTAATCCTCCTCCTGGCCGGCTGTGCCGGCCAGGAGGAGGCCCGCTACTTCCGTGACGACAAGGTGGAACTGGAACTGCTGCAGAAGGTCGCGGTCCTGCCCTTCGTCAACAACACCCAGACCAAGCTCGTGGAGAACCGCTTCAGCAACATCGTCACCACCGAAATCCTGAGCCGCGGGATCTTCGATGTGGCCGCCCAGGGCGATGTCCTGGCCTTCCTGCGGGAAGAGGTCCGCGGCGACCCGACCGCGGTCGACGCCCAGGTGGCGCGAAAACTGGGCCGGGCCCTCAAGGTTGACGCCTACCTGACCGGGGCGGTCGAAATCTACGACATGGAGCGCAACGGCACTTACGAATACCCGGTAATCGCGGTCACCATGCAGTTGATCGACATCAAGAGCGGGCGCATCATCTGGCAGGCGGGCGGCGGCGACACCGGCTACGATTCCTGGTCGCGGGTTTTCGGGCTGGCCAGCGACGACTTCAACCGCGTCAGTTTCCGCCTGGCCCGGAAACTGCTCGACACCATGCAGGCCGCCGAATAGATGCCGGCCGGCAAAACGGGATTGCCGGACAATCAACGCTTATGAGAAACCACTCCCGACTACTGCTGCTTATGTTTTTTTTAGCCGCCCTGGCCGCGCCCGGCCCGGGCCGGGCCGCCAGCCGTCGTTTTGCCCTGCTGCCGCTGAGCGATTTGAGCATCGACTACAACGGTATTGACCTGGAAACCACGAAGGAGTTGAGCCGGATCATGGAAAAACTGGGATACGAAGCGGTGCCGGCCGCAAAGATCTACGCCTTCATGGCCCGGCGGCAGATCTACGATGCCGGGTTTCTCAACACTTTCAACGCCCGCAAGCTGGGCCGGGAGCTGAACTGCGGGCTGATCCTGACCGGCACCGTCACCGAAACCGCCCGCAACCGTTCCCCGGGCCGTTTCGGCCTGCTCTTAAACGGTTTCTCCGGCCGCACCGGCAAGATCATGTTTACCCTGGACCAGACCTCGGCCCTGGACGAAGAGGCCACCCTGCTGGCTCTCGGCGAGCCCCGCTCCCAGGCCGAACTCAAAACCCTGGTCATGGCACGGGTGGCCCGCGATCTCGCCCGGATTACGGCGGCCGGCCCGCCGGCCGCCACGGCTTTACCGGCCGCCGGCTGTCCCTGCGAGGTCACCCGGATCGAGCTGGAACCCGATTTTGTCAAAAGTAGCGCCCCGATCACGGTAACCGTGCGGCTCAACTGTCTCGACCGGTTTCCCGAACAAGTCGCGATCCGGGATGAGACCGGCCGCCGCCGGCCCCTGGAGGCCACCCCGCGGCCCGGGGAATACCAGGGCCGCCTGACGGCCGCGGCCGCCGCCGGCCGCCATGCACTCACTCTCGAGATCGGCCGCCAGGCGGAAGCCCGGCAGACCGGCTGCAAATGGCGGGAGCTGGCCGCCTACCGGGTCAGCAACCGGCCGCCGCCGGTAACCGTCGCCCTGAAACAGGGTCTGCGGCTCGCTGACGGGCGCACGGTTTTCAGCCGGCAGCTGCTGCTGGTAACCCACTATCCCCGCGACCTCCCCATCGACCGCTGGCAGGTGGAGGTTCTCAAGCCCGACGGCACCCCGATCTTCCAGGAGACCTACGACGGCGAACTCCCCCACCGCATTTTCTGGCGGGGCTGGGACCACCGCCACAAGCTCCTGGCCGAGGGTTCCTATACCTTCATTCTCCGGGTCTGGGACCGGGCCGGCAACCGGACCGAGATCAAAAACGAGATCGCCATCCAGCGAACCTGCGTGCCGGTGGTGGCCCGCACCGAAGCCGACGACCGGGGACGAATCCAGTTGCTGCTCGAGACCCCGGAAAACGGCCCCCGCAACCTGCTTAATAAATGGCAGCTCAGCCTCTACGCCCCGGACGGCCGGGAGATCCTGGACCGCACCGGCAAAAAACTGCCGGCCGTCATCGACCTGCCCCCGGATCTCAAGGGTGATTTTATCCGCTGCGAACTCGAGGCCCGCGACCGGATCGGCAACCGTTTCGTTCTCGCCGGGGAAAAAATCTTTCTCCCCGGCCGCGAGCCCGGCCGGGTGCGAAAACAACGCCTGCAACAATGGAACGAAGATTTCTGATGGCTGACTCCCCGCTTTTCGCCGGCCGGCTGGCGGCGCTGCTGGTGTTATTCCTGCTGACGGCCTGCGGAGGGCTGCCGGAGCCGATCACCAGGGTCATGGCCCCGCCGGAGCCAAAAGCCATTCACCGGGTCGCGCTTTTTCCCTTTTCCGACAGCGCCGCCAACCCCCGGCTGGCGCTGAAGGCGGAACGCCTGTTTTTATCCGAACTGGTCCGGGCAAAGCTTTTCACGGTGGTTCCGGAGGGTGATGTCCGGCTCTTTTTCCGGCGCAACCGCTACTATCCCGGCGATGCCCCCGACAGCCGCGAACTCCAGGCCCTGCGCCGCCAGCTTGGGATCGACGCGATCATCACCGGCCGGGTCGACGAAATCAGCCCGGCCCGGGGGCACAACGCCGGTTTCGTCATCAGCCTGCAGGTCAACCTGACGGATACCGAAACCGGGGAGAAGCTGGTCGCCACCTTTCTGCGCCGCCGGGGCCTCGACTACCAGAAGATCATCCACTTCGGCACGATCACAACCGCCAGCGGGCTGCTGCGACAGATGGCCCGGGAGATCTTCGCCCAGTGGGCGGCCCTCGGTTTCAGCCGCCCCGGGGCTAAAACCCGGTCGACCGCCTGGCGGGGCCGCCGCATGAAACTCTCCGCTCCGGCCGGAAAGGCCGCAATTTTCGCCACCGCCGGCAACATCTTTACAGACAATGGAAGGCTCTAGCCAATGAAAAGATCTCCCCTTTTTATCCTGATCCTCCTCTTCTCCCTGCTGGCCGGGACTCCGGCAACCCTTAAGGCTTCGTGGTTTTCCCACCCCGAACGCCTCGTGGTGATCGACAACGACCCCTACAGCAGCAGCGATTTCAAGAACTGGTGGCAAAACTGGAAGGAGGCCGACACCCCGGTGCCGGAAAACCTCAACCCTTACATCAACTGGCTCCTGATGCTCCGGGACGCCCGGCTGATGCAGCTTGACGACAATCCCGAATACCGTCACAAGATCGAGGTCTTCCTCAAGTTCAGGTCCCTGATGCTGCTGAAGAAAGAGGAGATCGACAGCCGGCTGACCCCGCCCCCGGAGGCCGAACTGAGAAAGCTCTACGACCGCGACTACCTGCCCCGGCTGGGACTGGAAATCATCGAGCTGCCGGACCGAAAGGCGGTCGACAAGGTGATCGCGGCCCGCAACCGGGGCTTGAGCCCGCCGGAAGCCGCCGCGGCCTGCGGCCTTAAGCCCCCCCCGGTCTGGAAGAAGGCGATGGTCCGCCCGATCCTGGTCAAGGGTCCCCTGCGAGAGGTTTTCGCCGCCCCGCGCCAGGTCGGCGACCGGTTCACGGTCGCCTACGGCAGGAAACAGCTGCTCGTCGAGGTCGTCTCGGTCGACCACGGCAGCGCCGACGATTTTGCCGGGCTGCGCCGCAAACTGAAGGAAAAGTTTCTCCGGCGCCAGAGCCGGGAACTCAACCGCCGACTGATTGAGCGGCTCAAGGAAAAGTACCGGCCGGTGGTCCATTACGAGCGCCTCAAGAAGCTCCAGCCCGACAGCGACGCCGAAACCCGGCAGGCGATCATCCTGGAGATCGGCGACCTCAAGATCAGCGGCGACCGGATCCTGCCCTACCTGGCCCGGGAGAGGAGTTTTCGCCGCCACAGCCGTAACCCGGAAGACAACCGGGACGAGGTCATAAAAGAGAGGGTTGTCAACAATATCATCACCCAGACCCTGATCGGCAAAGAAGCCCTGGCCCGCCACTACGAGGAGAAGCCCCCGTTTCGGGAGGTCTACCGCTTCTACTGCGACAACCGCATGGTAATCGCCTGGAAGAAGGCGGTCATCGAGCCCCGAATCAAGGTCACCGACCAGGAGGTAGAGGCCGAATACCGGAAACTGGCCGACCATTTCAAACAGCCCGACGAGGTCGACATCGCCTGGGTGCGCACCGCCGACCATGACCTGGCCCGCCGGCTCCAGACGCAGTTGGACCGGGGCGAGGACTTCTTCAAGGTCATGGCCCCCAGTTTCGGCCGCGGCATCGAAACCGGCCGCCAGCCGCTCAACCGGCTGCCCCGCTTCATGCGCAAGGTGGTTGCCGGGCTGGCCGACGGCCAGGTCAGCGCCCCGGTCAAAAAAGGCGAGGAAACCGTCTTCATCAAACTTGTCCGCCGTTATCCCGGCCGGAGCCGGCCCCTTGACGAGGTGGCCGGAGAAATCAAAAAGATGCTCTACCGCAAACGCTACCAGGCCGAGGAAAAAGCCCTGCTTAAACAGCTCAGGAGCCGTTCCGAGATCACCATCGACGA
>WFRT01000014.1 GCA_015486445.1 Pseudomonadota bacterium
CCACTGTCGAAGTGACGAAAGGGGCTGAAATCTGCGGCGTTACGACCGGCACCATAGCCTTCGAGGCGATCGGCCACTATTACGAGGACGGCTGGTCCGGGCGGACCGAGGAAAAAGCCCTGGCCGAAGCCCGGGAACAGGCTGAAATCCGCCTGGAGCGGGCTTTTTTTGAACTCGACCGTAAAACCCGGCAACGCTCCCTGGACCGGGAGCAGGAAAAGCTTGCCGCCGCGGCCGGGAAGGAAGCCGCCCGACAGTTGGAAGAAAAGAAGCTTGAACTCCGCTACGCCCTGCGCCACCGTCTCCAGGCCGAACTTGCCGACCGGCGCCAGGAAGCTTTTTACACCATCAACCGGGCCCTCGGCGAAGCCTACCGCCAGACCTTGTGCCGGCTGGTTCTTCAAAGCGGCGGCCGGGTTGTCAGGGAAGAACGGAGCGGCACCGTCATCGACCTGGAACTGGAACTTTGAAAGCGGTCGGGAAAAACCGACTGCGGGAGTCGTTATGAGCAGCCAGCGGCCGCCAGTCAAAATCAGGTTCAGGTTCAACTACGAAACCGGGCGCATCGAGGATTTCATCATCGACGACCAGGCGGCCGGGGCCAGCGAGGAGTACCACGACCGGGTGGCTGAAAAGATCGCTTCGCTGCTGGCCCGCGACCCGGAAATCTTTGAAGCCGGCCCACGTCGGCGGGCCCGGGCGCTGGCCGCCGAGCTGAAACGCAGGCAAAAGTCCTCCAGAAAAAAGGAAACCGGGGAACACCGAGCATGAACGCCATTTTGCACCGGAGCCGGGAAGCTTTCCCCGGGCTCGAAATCAGCTCGACCGTGATTCCCCACAGTGAACGGGTTTACTGCGTCGCCTTCTCCCCCGACGGCAAAACCCTGGCCTCGGGCTCGGTCAACCGCCAGGTCAACCTCTGGAAGGTCGGCGAAACCGAGCTGGCCGACTACCTGAAGGGCCACACCAAGTTCGTCTGGTCGCTGGCCTTCTCTCCCGGCGGCAAAACCCTGGCTTCGACCTCGGGAGACGGCAACCTCTTTGTCTGGGACCTTGAAAAACGCGCCTTCTGCCGCATCGAAGAGAGCCACTACTCGATCATCTACCCGCTCTACGACGTCGCCTGCTCGGCCGACGGCAAATACATCGCGGCCGGCTGCTCCGACAGTTTCGTCCGGCTCTGGAGCACCACGTCGCGGCGCCCGCCCTGGAAACTCACCGGCCACGCCAGCGAGGTCTACAGCGTCGCCTTCTCTCCCGACAGCCGGCTTCTGGCCTCGGGCGGCAACGATGCGACGATCCGTTTCTGGGATCTTGAAAGCAAGTCTGAGAGCGGGTTGAAAGTGGCGCCCGGAGGCCGGATCTCGGCCCTTGACTTCTCTCCCGACGGCCGCTTCCTGGCCGCGGCTTCAACCAACGCTAACATCCACATAATCGATCTCGGCAGTTACGAAAGCTACGCCCTCAAAGGACATGAGGGGGTGGTCTGGGGGGTCGCCTTCTCCCCCGACAGCCAGACCCTGATCTCGGGCGGCAACGACCACACGGTCAGGCTCTGGGAGGTCGCCGGCGGGGAACTGGTGCACACTCTGGAAGGTCACCTCGACGAGGTCAACGACGTCGCTTTCTCTCCCGACGGCCGGCTGGCGGCCTCGGCCGCCAACGATCGGACCGTCCGGGTCTGGGATCTCGCCCCGCTTATGGAGCAGCCGGAAACCCATCTCCACCTGGTCCGCCGGGCGGCGGAAAAGGTGATCGACGAATCCCTTCTGGACTTTATCCGCGGCCAGCGCCGGTCTTATCGCGCGGCCCGGACCGGCGGCGGCCGGATCGAGACCAGCATCGCCTGGCTGAAACCCGCCCTGCGCCGGCAAAACCCGCCCCCGCTGGGCCTGGTCCACGACCTCGGCCGGGTCCTCACCCGGCCCCCGGCCGGGCCGCCGGACAGCCTGTCCCCGGCACAACCCCGGACCCACGATTACGATATTCTGCTTGCCGAACTGAGCCGCTCGGAGCTGCGAAAAACCGTTGTACAGCTTGAACTGAGCAATTGGGAACTCGGCATTCTGCTGGACCGCTGCCTGGCGGGGCTGACTTTCACTCCCCCCATCCCGGCCCCGGCCGGCCAGGCCCGCGCCCGCACCGCCCGCCTGCTCGAAGCCGCGCTGGCCGGAATCACGCCGGCCCCAGGGCTCGCGGAAAAGCAGGCCGACGCACCGGAAAACCCGTTTCTCCCACCGGGCGACCTGAAGCGGCTGCGACAACGGCTGCAAGCCCTTGACGGCCCGACCATCCGGCTGCTGCTTGATCTGGCGAAAATTGAAAGTGAAACCGATGTGGCCCCGGAACTCTTTTCCCTGCTGCCGGCGGAAAGCCTGCCGCCACAACTGGG
>WFRT01000015.1 GCA_015486445.1 Pseudomonadota bacterium
CTGAAGGCCGACCTCTGGAAGCGTTCGGGTCATTTCGAAAACTACCGGGAGAACATGTACTTCACCCGGATCAGGGAAGACGAAGGTGACGCCGAGGGCCAGGTTTACGGCATCAAGCCGATGAACTGCCTGGCTCACATGCTGATCTACAACTCCCGGCTGCGCAGCTATCGCGATCTGCCGTTGCGTTATTTCGAGCTCGGCACGGTTCACCGCCACGAGCCTTCCGGGGTTCTGCACGGGCTGCTGCGGGTGCGCTGCTTCACCCAGGATGACGCCCACATTCTCTGTACCCCGGAACAGCTTCAGGACGAGATCACCGCGATTCTCGAGTTTGTCGCCGAGGTCATGCGGATGTTCGGCTTCGCTTACCACATGGAGCTTTCGACCCGGCCCGAGGAAAAGTCGATCGGCTCGGACGCCGACTGGGAAAGGGCGACCGACGCCCTGGTTCGGGCCCTTGAGGCCAACGGCCTCGATTACGAAATAAATGCCGGAGACGGGGCTTTCTACGGCCCCAAAATCGATGTCAAGCTCCAGGACGCTCTCGGCCGGGAGTGGCAGTGCGCCACTATCCAGTGCGATTTTACCTTGCCGGAACGCTTCGATTTAAGTTATATAGGGCCGGACGGTGAAAAACATCGCCCGGTGATGCTGCATCGTGTCATCCTGGGATCGATCGAACGCTTTATCGGGATTCTCATCGAGCACTACGCCGGCGCCTTCCCGCTCTGGCTGGCTCCGGAGCAGGTCCGTATCGTTACCGTGACCGAGGCCCACAACGCCTACGGAGCCGAGGTCGAAAAGGCGTTGCGCGAGGCCGACATCCGCGTGTCAGCCGATCTGCGCAACGAAAAACTGGGCAAAAAGATTCGCGAAGCCCAGCTCGAGAAGATCCCTTACATGTTGGTTATCGGCGACCAGGAGGTCGCCGCCGGTACCGTGGCTCCACGGCTGCGTGAACAGGGCCGGACCCTGGAGCCGATGTCGGTGCCCGATTTTATCGCTCACCTTGAGGATGAGCTGAAGAACAGCCGGTCGGCGGAAAAACCGTCTGCCGGTTAACTGCGGGAAACCCCGCAAAACAGAGGAAAGCAGGCCGGGAAGCCGGGATTTGCACTGTTTTCTCCAGGGAGGTTGCTCATAGCCGCTGAAAGAGTACGAGTAAATCGCCAGATCAAGATTCCCAGGGTCAGGTTGATCGGGGACGATGGCGAACAGATCGGGGTGATCGATACGCAGGAAGCCATGGCTTATGCCGAGGAGCGCGGGCTCGATTTGGTCGAGGTCTCCCCGCATGCCACGCCGCCGGTCTGCAAGGTGATGGATTACGGGAAGTTCAAGTACCAGCAGAGCAAGCGGGCCCAGGAGGCCCGTAAGAAGCAGACCGTAATCCAGGTTAAGGAGATCAAGATGCGGCCCCGGACCGACGTCCATGATCTCGAAGTGAAAATCCGCAATATCATCCGCTTTCTTGAAGCCGGCGACAAGGTCAAGGTGACGATCCGTTTCCGGGGCCGGGAGATGGCCTATACCGACCAGGGGCACGAACTGCTGCTCAAGGTGGCCGAACGGGTCAAGGAGTACGGGACCGTCGAACAGCATGCCAAGCGCGAGGGCCGGCAGCTGATGATGGTTCTCGGACCGGTCAAGAAAAAGTGAAGTTGATTACGTATATTCCAAGGAGAACTGCAAACCATGCCGAAGATTAAATCGAACAGCGGGGCCAAGAAGCGTTTCAAGGCTACCGGCACCGGAAAAGTCAAGCGCCGCAAGGCCTACGCCAGCCACCTGCTGAACTGCAAATCACGCAAGAGGAAGCGCAACCTGCGCAAGGCCACCATGCTTGACAGCGCCAACCAGCGCGGGATCAAGCGGATGCTGCCCTACCTCTAGCGGGGGTCCGGCCGGCAGACGCGCGGCCTTTGTCAAGATTAACAGGAGTTTGAAATGCCCAGAGTGAAGGGCGGGTTCAAAGCCCGCAGAAGACATAAAAAAGTATTGAAGATGGCCAAGGGCTATCGCGGCGGCCGGAGCAAGCTCTACCGCAGCGCGGTTGAAACCGTCAACCGGGCCCTCAACTATGCCTACCGCGACCGCAAGGTCCGCAAGCGGGAGTTCCGGCGCCTCTGGATTGTCCGGATCAACGCCGCGGCCCGCCAGCACGGTCTCTCCTACAGCCGTTTTATTTCCGGGCTGACCAAGGCCGAGGTCGAGGTCGACCGCAAGATCCTGGCCGACCTCGCGGTCAACGATCCGGCCGCTTTCGGGAAGTTCGCCGATATTGCCAGCGCCGCCCTGGCCAACTGACCACGAGATGGAAAGTCGACTCCAGGGGCTGCTCAAAGAGACCCGGGAACTGATCGACAAGGTCTCCTCTCTGGATGAGGTGGAAGCCTTGCGGGTCCGGGTTCTGGGCCGCAAGGGGCAGCTGACCGCCCTGCTCAAGGGGCTGGCCGCCCTGCCGCGCGAGCAGAAGCCGATTATCGGCAAGCTGGCCAATCAGGTCAAGGAAGACATCCTCGCAGCCCTCGAGGAGGCCCGCCGGGCCATCACCGAGACTGAGCGCCAGCGCCAGATTGTCGAGGGCGCGGTCGATGTCACGCTGCCCGGCCGGCGTCTGCCGCGGGGTGGACTGCATCCGGTTACCCGGGTCACCGAGGATGTCTGCGCCATTTTCCAGCGTCTCGGCTTCGCCGTCGCCGAAGGGCCCGAGGTCGAACTCGACTACTATAACTTCGAGGCCCTGAACATTCCCCGGGACCATCCCGCCCGGCAGATGCAGGACACTTTCTATATTTCCGAAGATGTCGTCCTGCGCACCCACACCTCTCCGGTCCAGGTCCGGGTCATGGAACAGCAGGCGCCGCCGGTCAAGGTCATTGCCCCGGGCCGGGTCTACCGCTGCGAC
>WFRT01000016.1 GCA_015486445.1 Pseudomonadota bacterium
AATTGTAACTATTCAGCCAAATTCTAACTCCCATCTTTCAGGGAGGGGCGGGGGTGGTTTTTCTGAGAGGTTTCGGAAAGATTTCGTCGTTTTTCCCAGCGAGCGGGAGCCCATAAGCATTGCAACTGTCTGAGCGTAAGCGAGTTTTGCAATGCGGGCGAAGCAAGCGCGTGGAAAAACAGAAATCTTAACGCTGAGCGAAGAAAAGCCGCGCCCGACCCCGGATTTGGCTGAATAGTTACGTAAATTTTTAGTTTTGCGGCTTGCCGAAAACCTGCTCGAAAAGAGCCTCGCCGATCTCCTGGCCCTCGCCGACAAGCTGGCGGTAGCGGAGGAAATCGATGGTGTCCCGGCCGGTGATCTTCTTGGTGTTGAAGGCGTTGAAACCCATGAAGGCTTCATAGTTCATGTTGGCGGCCAGCCAGTGCCGGTTCGGCAACTTCATCTGGTCCCAGAAGAATTTCTTCTTGGCCCGGACCCCGTCGACCGATTTCATCAGGCAGTGAGGCATCAGGTTGGCAAACTTCCAGACGATCTCGTCAACCGCCTGGTCGAGCAGGCTCAGGTCGAGGGTCGCCGAACGCACGTATTCACGGGCCTTTCTGGCCTCTTCGCCGCTCTTGAACTCACCGTAGACGATCTCGCCGTCCTCGATCCACTTGTCGGTCTCGACCAGGGGGTTGCGGACCCACTGCTCACCGTCCTTGATAACCGGAACGACCCTGGACAGCAGACCGAGGCGTTTCATCTTGTAAGCACTCCACATCTCGCAGGAGACGCAGTTCCACATGGCGTCCTCGATTCCCAGGTACCAGGGGAGGAAATCGGTCGAACCGCCGTCCGGGGCCGAACCGTGCTTGGGACCGGCCTGGCCTAAGATGGCAAGATCGGAAGCCACCGACAGATCGGTCGCCATGCCGATCTCCTGGCCGCCGGCGACCCGCATGCCGTTGATCCGGCAGATGGTCGGCTTCTTGCAGTTCAGGATGGCGTCGACCATGCCGTTGAAAAGGTCCATGTAGTCGCCGTACTCCTGCGGCCGCTTGGAATAGTATTCGGCATACTCCTTGGTGTTGCCGCCGGTGCAGAAGGCCTTGTCACCGACCGCGGTAAAGACCGCGGCGACAACCTGGCGGTCGGCCGAGGCCCGCTGGAAACCGGCGATCACCCCCTTGACCATCTCGGTGGTGTAGGAGTTGTACTGTCTGGGGTTGTTCAAAATGATCCAGCCGGTATACAGCCCCTCGACCACCTTGCCGTCGGGGCCCACCAGCGGGCGTTTCTCATACATCGTGCAGGGGGCATCGTCGATGCCGCCGAAATGGGCGTCGGTATCCCAGAGAAAATGATCCTTGGGTTCGTTCTCACGGGGCAGCCAGTCCATAGCCATATGCATCTCTCCTTAAATTTTGACAATCTCGTAAAAAGTTTAATCTCCGATGACTGAGTAATAAGCCCGCAGTTTCCCGCGGCCTCCGGTTATTCGAAATCCGGCACCAAAACGATCCGCCGGCTGATCGGCCTGGCGTGAACCTCCGCGAACGACTCCCTGATGCTGCTCATCGGCCGGGTTTCGAGGAAGGCGTCGATCTCGACCTTGCCGGACTGAACCATTTCGAGCACCGCCGGATAGTACTTGGGATGACAGCCCCAGGTGCCGATCATCTCGGCATCAAAGGCCATTAACTTGGAAATCATGTACTCGTGCTTGGCCATCGTGTAGCCGACGACGATCAGTTTGCCGACGAACGAAAGCAGATCGAGGGCCAGGGCCTGGCCGGGCTTGCTGCCGGAACACTCGAAAATCTTCCAGGCGTAGTTGTGGGGGTAGCCGTGCTCCTTGCAGAAAGCCTTGATCTCGGCCTTGACTTCCTTGCTCGACTTGCCCATCGGGTTGATGGCAAAATCAGCGCCGTATTTACAGGCCCGCGCAAGTTTTTCATCGTCGATGTCGACGGCCACCACGGCCTTGGCTCCCATCGCCTTGGCGATCTGGGTCATATAGGTGCCGACCCCGCCGCCGGCCCCGGTGACGACCACCAGGTCGCCGTCGGGAAAGAACGGCTGGTCAAGCCCGCCGCGAATTGCGGCCTGGTAGGGAGTGGTGCCGGCATCGGCGATCACGGCGTAGTGCGACAGCGGCCGCTCACCCCGGTTGTCGATCACGCAAAGGCCGGAAACCGGCACCACGATGTGGCTGGAAAAGCCGCCGTAGATGCCGATGCTGTTGCCCGGCATCTTCTGCTTGAGACAGCGGTTGCCGCGCCCGGCCTTGCAGATGTCACACTCGTTGCAGGGCATCACCGCCGGGATGATGACCTCTTTGCCGATCATCGCGGCATCACCGCCGACCACGACCCCGCTGATCTCGTGGCCCAGGGTCAGCGGGGGTTCGCAGACGGTCGGCACGCCGTCGTAGAAAAAACCGAGATCGGTGTGACAGATACCGCAGCCGGCAATCTTGACACAGACCTCGCCGGGGCCGATTTCCGGCATCTCAACTTCGGTAAGTTTCAACTCCCCCGGCTTGACCATCTGCCAGGTTTTGATTTTCGCAGGAATATCCGCCATGGTTTGTCTCCTTACACTGCTTTTCCTAAGTTTTGCGGGTTTGAGTAATCGTAACTATTCAGCTAAATTCTATCTCCCATCTTCCAGGAGGGGGCGGGGGTGGTTTTTCTGAGCGGTTTCGGAAAGATTTCGTCGTTTTTCCCAGCGAGCGGGAGCCCATAAGCATTGCAACTGTCTGAGCGTAAGCGAGTTTTGCAATGCGGGCGAAGCGAGTGCGTGGAAAAACAGAAATCTTAACGTTTAGCGAAGAAAAGCCGCGCCCGACCCCGGATTTGGCTGAATAGTTACCGGGCAGGAAGATTATCCCGCGACAAAACCTGAGGAGTGACAGGAGTTAAATTGTATCTATTTGATGCGGAAATTATCGAAAATCGTCGCCTGGCCGACGATATTTCCAGCCTGCGACTTGAAGCCCGGCCGGAGTTTGTCAAGGCCGGGTCAGCCGGACGTTTTGTCATGCTGGCTTCGGCCGATGAACGGCTTGACCCGCTGCTCAAGCGGCCGTTCGGGATTGTTCGCTGCGGCCGGGGCTGGTTCGAAGTGGTCATCAAGGAGGCAGGGAAGGGGAGCCGCAACCTGGCGGGGCTTCGAGCCGGCGTCCGGGTTGCGGTCCATGGACCTTTAGGCAACGGCTATCCCGAACTGGAGAAGGATGGCCGGCCCCTGGTCCTGGTGGCCGGCGGTATCGGCATCGCCTCGATCGCCTCGGTTGTCTTCAGCCGTAATTTTGACCCGGCGGCCCTGCTTTTCGGTGCGGCCCGGGCCGGGGAACTGGTCCTGCTGGAGGAGTTGAAAAAAACCGGCGGCGGCCGGCTCGAGGTGGCCGCCATCACCGACGACGGCAGTTCGGGCCGCCGGGGGCTGGTTACCGAATTGCTCGAGGAAAAACTGGAAAAGTGGTCTGACGCCCGGGTATTTGCCTGCGGGCCCGGACCGATGCTGCAAAGCGTGCAGCGGGTTCTGCAGGCAAGGGGCGTGGAGGGCTGGCTCAGCCTGGAAAACCGGATGGCCTGCGGTTTCGGTGTCTGCCTGGGATGCGTTCAGGAAATGCGGGCCGGGGTCCGGGCCAAGGTTTGCACCGATGGGCCGGTGCTGGTTGCCGGGGAGGTGGTGTTCTGATGACTGACCTGAAGGTCGAACTGCTGCCGGGTCTGACCCTTGCCAACCCGGTGCTGACCGCGTCCGGCACTTTCGGCTACGGCCGCGAATATTCACCCTATATCGATATTTCGTCCCTGGGCGCGGTGGTTACCAAGGGGCTTTCCCTTGCGCCCCGGGCCGGCAATCCCGGGGTGCGCATCACCGAGACCGCCTGCGGCATGCTCAATGCCATCGGCCTGGAAAATATCGGCATCGAACGGTTTCTTAAAGAAGAGCTGCCGTTTCTCCGGGATTCCGGGGCCGTGGTGGTGGTTAATTTTTTCGGCAACTCGCAGGCGGAGTACGCCGAACTGGCCGCCCGTCTGGACGGGGTTGACGGGATCGCGGCCCTGGAGATCAATATCTCCTGTCCCAACGTCAAGGCCGGCGGCATTCAGTTCGGCACCGATCCCGGGTCCGCCGCCGAACTGGTCGGCGCGGTACGGGCAAAAACCTCACTGCCGCTGATCACCAAGCTCTCGCCCAACGTTACCGACATCGTGACCATGGCCCGGGCCGTGGTCGAGGCCGGCAGCGACGCCCTTTCTCTGATAAACACCCTGCTGGGAATGGCGGTTGACCTGCAGACGGGACGGCCGGTTCTGGGCAACCTCACCGGCGGTCTCTCCGGGCCCGCGATCAAGCCGGTGGCCTTAAGAATGGTCTACCAAGTGGTTCAGGCCCTGCCGGAAATTCCGGTAATCGGCATCGGCGGCATCGTTTGTGCCGAGGACGCGCTTGAATTTCTCCTGCTCGGGGCCCGGGCCGTTCAAATCGGCACCGCCAATTTCATCGATCCCCGGACGGCCATCGCGGTTATTGCTGGAATGGACAAGTTTTTAAGCGCCCGGGGGTACGAAAAAGTCACCGATTTTATCGGCACCCTGAAACCCGGGCGCTGATGGCTTTTCCCCTAGCGGATTGCCACCGTGTCCCAGCTGGTGCAGCGGGGGCAGCGCCAGGACATGCGTTCCAGCTGATAGCCGCAGCGGCGGCAGAGGTAGGGTTTTTCGAAACGCAGCTGGGTTGAAAAGAAGTCGTAAACCAGTTCCTTGTAAAGGGGGTCTCCTTCCCCCGTCTCCATCCTGATTTTTTCCAGCAGGTCGCGGACCAGTGAAAAGACCTCGGCATCGCCGCTTTTTTCGGCCATGACCCGCTTGAGCCTTTCCCCGGCCTCCTTAAGTTTTCCCCGCTTGATCAGGAACGCGGTGTAGGCGAGGCTGAACTTGCGCCGGCCGCCGTGCTTTTCCAGGTGGCGGGCAAAAAAGTCGGCCTCGATCTGGTCGCGCCGCTCTTTTGGCAGGTTGGTAAAGCGGCCGGTAACCAGGGCGATGAAGCCGGGGTTGAGGGAGAAGGCCCTGTCCCAGGCCTTAAGGGCCTTGTCGATTTTTTTCTCCTCCAGCAGGAAATCACCGTAGTGCAGCCAGGCGTCGATACAGCCCTCGTCAAGCTCCATGGCCTGGCGAAAGAACTTGAGCGCCTTCTTGCGGTCGCCGGCCGCCGCGGCGGCCTTGGCCACCTCGGTGTGGAGATGGGCGACGATATTGGTTTCGTCCCGCTTGTCGGGAAAACCGAGGTAGAGGTCGAGGGCTTTTTCCCACTCCCGCAGACTGATGTAGAGAGAAAGCAGTTCGCGCCGGGCCGCCTGGTTTTTGGGTTCCCGGTCGAGAATCTCTTCGAAGGTGCGCAGGGCCCGGTCGAGAAAGCCGGCCTTCTTGTAGTCGAGCCCGATTTCGAAAAAGGTCTGGCGGCGGATTTCATCGGGCAGGTTGGGACGCAGCAGGATGTCGCGGTGGACCCGGATGGCTCGTTCGAGTTCGCCGGAGTTGCGGAAAAGCTGGCCCAGGGCCAAATAGATTTCAGCCGTCGTGGTGTTGACGCTGGCGACCTTGACAAACTCGGCCACCGCCTTGTCGGTTTCGTTGGCGAGGACGTAGGACAGCCCCTTGAAATATGATTTGAGCAGGCCCGGGTCCTCAATGACGGCGCTGTCCGTACCGTCATTTGCGGACCGGGCAAAGGGCAGGGTTTGGCGCAGGTTTTGGAAAATCCGGCGGCAAAAGTTTGAGATGACACGCCTCTTCCAGGCCAGGACAACCAGCAGAATGAGAAAAGCCGGCAGCATGACGGCTGCCGGCAGGTATGGTTGTAAAGACCTCATGTCCTGATTCTATCCTTTCACAAGCCGCTCTCGCGAGGGCTTAGGGCCAAGGGGTTCAGGAACCGTTTTTCTCTTCTGCTGCCGGGGCGGCGGCCACATCCACGTTGACGTTGCTTTCGGTCAGGGGCTGGTTTCTGAATTTGCCGAGCTCGCTTTCCAGTTCATTGATCTTTTTCTTCATTTTCTTGATTTGCCGCCGGCTTTTGAAAATGATGACGATGTCGCCGAAAGCCACCATCGCGGCTCCCAGGAAAAGGGCGGTAAAAAGGATGATGTAGAGCGGCGGCGACTTGTGCAGCATGAATTCGCCAAAACCATATTTAAGTTCGACCGCGGTTGACAGGGCGGCACTGTTCTGGAAAATGAAAACCAGGGCCAGCAGCAGAAAAACCAGTACGACAGCGATTTTCAAATAACGCATTGGGACGATCCTCTTTCTAGTTCTGATGGTTAGATTCCTGGGTGAAAAACGGTTTGAGCATCTCGTAGGTCGACTCCAGGTGCTGGGGCATGACCATGGTGTCGGCAATTACCGGCATGAAGTTGTGATCTCCCTGCCAGCGGGGGACGACGTGGAAGTGAAGATGTTCGGCAATTCCGGCCCCGGCGGCCTCCCCGAGGTTGATCCCGGCGTTGACCCCGGCCGGGTTGATACCCTGCCGAAGACCCCTGACCGCCTTTTTCATCAACAGCATCAGGTCGATATAGGCTTCCGTTTCCAACTCGTCAAGCCTGGCGGCGTGAGTCTGCGGCAGGACCAGCAGATGGCCGCTGCTGTAAGGAAAGCGGTTCAGCATGACAAAGCTGTGCCGGGTTCGTTCCAGGATCAGGTTTTCCCGGTCCCGGTCGTCCTTCAGCAGGCGGCAGAAAAGACAGCCCTGGCCGCGGGTTTCGGCGTCTTTTTCATCTTTGTTGAGGATGTAGTCAATCCGCCAGGGGGCCCAGAGTGTGGAGTTTGCCATGGTTGTCTCGATAAGAACCGCAAAAAGACCAATGACTTGCAAAAACGGATCATTCCGATTATCATGTTTAAGGTCTCTTTGCCACAATTTTCTTAGGTTGATCGGGAATTTTTAAAATTTCAGGGGAGAGAAAATGATTATTAACGACCGGAAAATGGAAGCCGAAGCGATTCTCGAAGTAGGCCGGCTGATGGCGGCCGCGGCCCGGACTTCACCCAAGGGCAAAGGCGAGGATACGATTGCCACGATTCTGCTGACCGGGGATGAGAAGGATCGCGTGGCCAAGCGCATGGAGAGAATTGCGGCCGAGGAGGATATCCCTTTTTTCAAAAGGGATGCCGACAATATTTACCAGGTTCCGGCCGTCCTGGTGATCGGCACGGCGTTTAAACCGCTTGGCGTCCCCCGCTGCGGCGACTGCGGCTACAAAGACTGCGGCGACTGCCTGAGCCAGGGCGGCGGCCGCTGCAATTTCAACATCATCGATCTGGGGATCGCCCTGGGCAGCGCCGTATCGGTGGCCGCCATGCATCATGTCGACAACCGCATCATGTTTTCCTGCGCCAAGGCGGTGCTGGAACTCGGAATGCTGCCCCCTAAGATCAAGCTGGCCTATGCCATACCCCTTTCGATCAGCAGCAAAAGCCCCTTTTTCGACCGTTGAGCGGGTGGTCCGGCGGGGTCGCCTAATTCTTCACCAGGTTGCGGATGTCAATCAGGTTGAGACGAACCTCGGTGCGGCCCTGCCAGCTGTTTTCCTCCGGTGTAAAGGCCAAATCCAGCCGACTGCCGACCTCCGGCGCCGGGGCTGAGAAATTGAAAGCGATCCCGGGCAGCGGCTGTTTCCGGCCCGGACAGTTGAAGCTGAATTTGAAGTGGCGCCGGCCGTTGGCCCGCAGTTTCACGGCCCGGCTGACCCGGGCACCGGAGAGGGCAAAGGCCGGCTCCGGGTTGCCACAGCCGAAAGGCTGCAGCCGGCTAAGTTCGCCGATCAACTCCGGCGTGATCTCTTCCGCCTGCAAAACACCATCCAGCCAGAGTTCGGGCCGGGCATCGGGACGGGTCTCGTTTTCACTCAGGTAGCGGTCGAGCCGGGCGCGCAAGGCGTCGATGTCCTGTCGGGCGATGGTCAGGCCGACCGCCTGGGCGTGGCCTCCGAAACGCAGCATCCGGGCGCCGCAGAGTTCCAGGGCCTTCGCCAGGTCGAGCCCGGGGATGCTGCGGCCCGAACCCCGGCCGATGCCTTCTTCATCCAGGGCCAGCAGCAGGGTCGGCTTGCCGTGGCTTTCCGCGAGCCGGGACGAAACGATGCCCACGACCCCGGGGTGCCAGTTGTCGGAAGCGAGCACGATGACCCGGGATTTCGCCAGTTCTTTTTCCCCCGCCAGCTGTTCCTCGGCACTTCGATAAATCTCTTTTTCAATTTCCTGACGGCTGCGATTGCACTCTACCAGGTGGTCGGCCAACTGGCTGGCCTGGGCCCGGTCACGGCTCAAAAAAAGGGCGACGGCGCTGCCGGCGTCGGCGATCCGGCCGACCGCGTTGACCCGGGGAGCCAGGCGAAAGGCAAGATCGCGGGAGTTGATCTGCTGTCCCCGGGGAAAACGACAGGCCTGGAGCAGGGCCCGAAGCCCGCAGCGCCGGGCCTGGTTGACTTCATTCAGACCGTAGGCGACCAGGATCCGGTTGACCCCGGTAAGGGGCATGACATCGGCAACCGTGCCCAGGGCCACGAGATCGAGATACTGGAGCAGGTTGACCTCCCGGGCCAGGCCGGCCTGGCGCAGGCCCTTGCGCAGGGCCATCATCAGGTTGAAGGCCACGCCGACCCCGGCAAGCTCGGAAAAAGGGTAGGCGCAGCCGGGCTGATGAGGGTTGATCACGGCCGCGGCCGCGGGGATCTTTTCCGGAACCTGGTGGTGGTCGGTAATGATGAAATCAAGCCCCAGGTCGCGGGCGTATTCGATCTCTTCCAGGTTGGAGATGCCGCAGTCGACGGTCAGGGCCAGGGTGGCGCCGCCGGCCGCAGCCCGGGCCACGGCTTCCCGGTTGAGGCCGTAGCCGTCGCTCAGCCGGGAGGGAATCGAGTAGTTGACGGTAAACCCGACCCGGCGGAGAAAATCGACGAGGATGGCGGTGGCCGCGATCCCGTCCATGTCGTAGTCGCCGAAAACAAAGATCTTCTCGTCTTTGTGCAAGGCAGTAACCAGCCGTTTGACGGCGGCCTCCATGCCACTGAGCAGGAAGGGATCGGGCAGGTCGTGAAGGGAGGGATTGAGAAAGCCGTCGGCCTGTTCCGGGGTGGCCAGGCCGCGGTTGAGGAGCAGGGCGGCCAGGCGTGGGGAAATCCCGAGTTCCCGGCACAGGCGGTCGCGGTTGTCGGGCTGGTCGGGGTGGAATTTCCAGGTCCGGGAGTGTCCCGAAAGAATATTGCTCATAGGTTCATCTCAGTTTTTTCTCAGGATGGTAACCAGGGCCCCGGAGACCAGGATGGCCGCTCCTCCGAACCAGATCGACAGGGAAGGGGAGCGGCGCGAAACCAGCAGTCCCAGGGCGACGGCGGAAAGGGGTTCGAGGTAGCCGATAATGGCGACGTGCTGGGCCTTGATCCGGCGCAGCCCGGAGAGATAGGAAAAAGGGGCCAGGCCGCAAAGCGTAACCCCGAGCCCGGCCAGCAGGATCCAGGATGACGGGGGGAAGGCGATTTTGTGATTATAGAGGAAAAAGGGGAGGAGGAAAAGCACAATAAAGATGTTCTGGCCGAAAATGATTGTCGCCAGCGAGGTCCTGCCGGTCAGGTGCTTGGCGGTGATCAGGGTCAGGGCGTAAAAAAATCCGGAAGCCAGGCCGCAGAGCGCCCCGGAAAAATCGTGGGGCAGCAGATTGAGATTGAAACCGGGAAACAAGATGGCGAGCAGCCCGGCCAGGGCCAGCAGCAGGGGCGGAATGATTTTTATTTCAAAAGCTTCACCCAGCAGCATGGGGGCCATGACGGCGACAAACAGGGGAGCCGTGTAGTGGGTGAAAACCGAGATTGCGATCGAGGTCCGGTTGAAAGCGGCGAAATAGAAGAAGTTGTTGGCCAGCAGAAAGCCCGCCAGCAGGGCGATGAGCGGCAGCTGGGGGCGGATTTCTGACCAGGGAGGGCTATTCGGGAAACTTTTCAGGCCGGCGACCAGGGCCACCGCCGGCAGTGAAAACAAGGTGGTGAAAAACAGGATGTAGAAGGAGTCGATGTGGAGTTTTTTTACCGCGATCCCCCAGGTGCTCCAGAGGAGCAGGGCGGCGATGACTTTGGCATAATTTTTCAGCGCAAAAACCTCAGCCGCGGCCGGCGAACTTGGCCCTGATCTTTTTTTCAACCAGCGGGTGAACCAGGTCGGAAACATCGCCTCCCAGGGAGGCGAGCTCCTTGACGATGCGGGAACTCACATAGGTGTAGAGGGCGCTCGAGGTCATGAAAAAGGTCTCGATGCCGGGGGCCATCTTGCGGTTCATCAGGGCCATCTGGAACTCGTATTCAAAGTCGGAAACGGCTCGCAACCCGCGGATAATGACATGGGCACAGCGCTTGATCAGATAGTCGATCAGCAGCCCATGGAAGGTTTCAACCTTGATCCGGTGATTGTCGGCAAAGATGCCTTCGATCATTTCGATTCGTTCCTGGACCGTGAACAGAGGGGTTTTTTCCTGGTTGCAGGCCACCGCGACGATAACCTCGTCAAAAACCTCGGAGCTTCTTTCGATAAGGTCGATGTGGCCCACGGTGACGGGGTCGAA
>WFRT01000017.1 GCA_015486445.1 Pseudomonadota bacterium
AGTTCGGGGTCGGCCGCGGCTTCAGCGAAGGCTTCCGGCGGCATCCAGGTCAGCAGGGCCGGAGCTTCGGACTGGCCGTAGCACTGACAGAGACAGGGGCCGAAAACCGAGATCGCCTCGCGGATCTTCTCCGGAGCCACGGGCGCGGCGGCAACGATGAAATATTTCAGCGACGAATAGTCGAAATTGCCGACCTCGGGATGGGCGAGCATCCCGTAGAGGGCGGTCGGCGGCAGGAAGATATGGGTAACCTTGTATTTTTCAATGTTTTTCAACACCTCCAAGGCGTCGAAACCGGGCATCACCACGGTTTCGCCGCCGGCCGCCATCAGGCCCATGGCCAGGGGTCCGGCGGTATGGCTGATGGGGGCGACGCAGAGATGGACCGGGGTGACTCCCGGGGGGGCGGGCATATTGCCGTTGAAAAGCAGGGTAAAGGTATCCCAGACCAGGTTGTCCCAGATGACCGCCTTGGAACGGCCGGTGGTGCCGCCGGTGGCATAGTAATAAAAGGTGCGATGAGGATCATGGTCGAGTTCGGGGGCGCTGCCCTCGGCCTGGGCCATAAAACTCGCCAGTGAACAGTCTTCGCCCGCTTCCCGGTCGATACAGACGAAATGTTTCAGCGAGGGAACCAGTTGTTTCAGTTCGGCCACCCGCCCGGCCATCTGGCTGTGGTAGAAAAGCCAGCGGGTTTTGGTCAGGTTGAGGAAGTGGGCCGTGGCCTCGACCTCGTCCAGAACATTGGCCGGAACGATGATCTTGCCGGCCCGCACCCCGCCCAGCAGGCAGGGGAAGACCTCGACGCAGTTGGAGCTGTAAACCGCCAGCGGCGACTGGTCGGGATCGAGATGGTAAATAGCGGCGCCAATGCGCTCGACGGCCGCCTGCAGCTGACTGTAGGTCAGGGCCTTGTCATCGGTCGCGGAGACCAGGGCCTGGCCCTCGGGGTTAATCAGCAGTCCTCGTTCAAAATGATCCAGAACACTCATCTTTTTTCTCCCTTCTGGTTTGGCCGGCCTTAAAATCGGTGGTCGGTGGGAACCGGAATCGGCCGGGTGAATATCTTTTTGTCAACAATCACGTGCTCTTTGGCGACATGCATCGAAGCCTGGGAGGGGTCGGCGAAGTTGCTGATGTCCTCGACCAGCATCGGGAAGGCCTCATCAACCTCCGGGCCCTGGGCCAGGGCGATCGCCCGGCGGTCGAACCAGACCTCGGCGTGGCCGATAAACATCTTGTCGTCCTCGATACCGCGCGCGGCCCGCAGACTGTCGGCCAGCGGGTCCTCGATCCGGCTGACCTGGTAATAACGCTCGAAAGGCAGAAACTGCTCGTACTGGCGGGCCATCGGGCCATGGCAGCTGAGCCAGTGGAACTTGGCCTGGTCGAGGCTCAACCCGGCGTGCACCCTGGCCATGTAAACCCCTTTCAGATACATGTTGTCTTCCCGGGCGACGAAGGTCCCCTGGGGGTTGATCTGGGGTATATCGACGGCAAACCAGAGAGCCGAACGGGAAAAATCAACGAACTTACCCTCCGCCGCCACCAGTTCAGCCATGGCCGCCCGGCCCTTCTCGGTGGCCAGGGCGTCGGCCAGCTCCTTGCGGCTGGCCCACCAGAATTCGCTGATCCCGTCGTAAATCTCCCCGCCGGCACCGTACATCCGGGTCAAAAGGGCGCCGTGGGGGTCTTCGGGCAGGACTTCGCACTGAATGAATTTCCTGATCTTCAGGCGTGAGGCCAGACCGGCCACCAACTCCGCGTATTGACCCTTCCAGCGGGCCAGAAAATCACTGCGTTCCATATCTGCCGGCCGACGGATAAAATATTCCATTCTAATCATTGCCTATCTCCTGTTTTTTATGACCGGGTAACTATTCAGCTTAAATTCTATCTTCCCTATTTCAGGATGGGGCGGGGGTGGTTTTCGGAGCCGTGATCCCGCTTCACTGCTGGTATTTTTTCGTTGCCACCGCGGCCGTGGAGTTTTTTATTCATCCTCCTTTTTTCGCAACATTCATACCATCGCCAAAAACATCTGAAAAACATAGAAATTCAATAGATTACAAGATGGGAGGAGGGCTGTGTGACGTTATGTCGACACATTTTGTCAACATAACAACAAACCGCCGAGCCGGGCCGGCAGCGGTCTGAAGCCTGGCGGAACAAGGAGAAAAAAGGATCCGATCTGGGCGCGGAAGGACCAGAAGGAAAGATCGGCAGGTTTTTTTTACCGGCTTTGGGGCCCGCCGTCGGCGACCGTGATGTCGCCGCCGAACAGGGGCATCGGATAATCGGCAAAGCCGTTGTTGACGGCCAAGGCATCGTGTTTACAGCCGGGGCCGCCGTCGGTTGCCGTATAGCGGTTGCCTCCGGCATCGAAACTGATGGTCCAGCCGGAGACTGCGACCGCGTCGACCTTGACCGGTTTGCCCCGCGGGGCGTCGGCCACAAGCTGCTTGCCGTAGCCGGCCACCGGGTTGCCCCGGACCTGGTCCTTGAGAGAGCGGCGCATCGTGCCCGTCGCCGGCCGGTAGCCGGGCGCGCCTTTCTTTCCCGCCGCCGGCTGGATCTCGACATCAAGCCAGAGCTGAACCTGGTTGAAGTTTCCGTCCCCATCGTAATCCCAGGCGAAGGGCTCGGAACAGGCCACCGACAGGCGCAAAAGCGGGTCGGCCCCGGCCCCGGCC
>WFRT01000018.1 GCA_015486445.1 Pseudomonadota bacterium
GATGTGTATAAGAGACAGGTTGCAATGCTTATGGGCTCCCGCTCGCTGGGAAAAACAATGAAATCTTTCCGAAACCGCTCAGAAAAACCACCCCCGCCCCCTCCTGAAAGAGGGGAGATAGAATTTAGCTGAATAGTTACACAACAAAAAACCTGCGGACGCAAGCTTATTGAAAGGTTACCGGGCTCGGGAAAACCATGTTTTCCGGTAATCTTCCAGGCAATCCGGCATATTTTTACACCTAATTCGCAGGGCTGTAAAGTAAAAACCACTCAACCACGGGCCTGAAATTTGCAGCCCGGAGCCCCAACATACTACCGGTCGCCGATTGAATCATGAAACCCGCCGACTGCGGCAAAACGGTATCTGCCGGGTACATTGCCGTAATTTACCGTTACCCGCGGACAGGAAAAACAACCATAGTCAAAGAGGTGCCTGATGAAAAGTTTCCGCCGTGAACTCTGGTTTGAAACCGCAACCCGCCGGGCCTTTATCAACATTACCCCCGAAATCGAAGATTGCCTGGCGGCCAGCGGCATCCGCGAGGGGCTGTGCCTGGTCAACGCCATGCATATCACGGCCTCGGTTTTCATCAACGATGATGAAGCCGGGCTCCATCATGATTTCGAGGTCTGGCTCGAGAAACTGGCACCCCACGCCCCGACCTCGCAATACCGGCACAACGGCTACGAAGACAATGCCGACGGTCACCTGAAACGCCAGATCATGGGCCGCGAAGTGGTGGTGGCGGTAACTGAAGGAAAGCTCGATTTCGGCCCCTGGGAACAGATTTTCTATGGTGAGTTCGACGGCCGGCGCCGCAAGCGGGTGCTGGTCAAGATCATCGGGGCATAACTTTTTTTTGAAATCCCGGGAAAACCTCCGATAAACCGGATTGAACGCGGACCATTCCCGGCCGCGCCACCACCGGTAAAATTCAACCCAGCTACACGGAGGAAGCCATGAAAACTGCAGACCCCAAAATGAGGTCGGGAAAAAAGATCTCTAAAATGCTCCTGGCCCTGGTCGCCATCCCGATGTTCCTGTGCCTGGTTCCGAACCCGGCCTTTTCTTCCAGTTTCGAGGCGCCGGCAGACAACGGACAACTCTCGCGGCAGCCGGCGGATTTGGAAAAGACCGTCTCCATCCGCCTGGTCGGAGTCGGCTCCTATGAAATGACCAGGGTTTTCCAGGAAGTGCTGGACCGGCTCGACCGGGTCACCGAGGTTAAACCCTACCGTTTCAACCTCAACCCGGACCAGCCCCAGGCATGTTACGCCGAATGGCGGGTAAAAATCGTCGGGGATGATCTTTTCGCAATCGAAAGTGCCCTGTACCACCGGCTGCAAAAACTTGCCGAAGCCGATCCCGGAAGTTTCCCGGCCCTGACCCGCGAATTGACTCCAACGGAGATCAGGGCTCTTGGCTTCATTGAACCGCAGCAGGCCGGCAGCCGTTTCTTAAGCTTTGTCCAGACCCGCAGAACGGCCGCTTCCAAGCCTTTCTTCCGGCCCTTCTGCGACCGCGGGTGCTGTCCCGTCCACTTCCCGGCGGACTCTTTCAACCACGGTTTCGAATAGGCAAAATCGAACCTCGTCAAAGCCCGGCAAACAATGTTTTTTCGGGTTGCACTTTACCTTAAAATTCGGTAATTAATAACACCTAACGTAAACTGCCGAAGCGAGGCAACAAGAGAGGGTAAAATGAGGACTCTGCGAAATCTTATCCTGGCCGCCCTGCTGGCCCTGCTGGCCGCCTGCGCCGGGGCCCCGGTCAACAACGCCCCGACCCGGGCCGAGCAGATGCTCGACCAGCGCATCGAAACCCTGCTAAACGACCTCCTTTCCGACCAGCACCTGACCAGCGGCGAAACCGCGCCGGCGGCAGTCGTCCCGGGCTCGGCCCTTGAAGGGGAGTATTTCAGCCGGCTCGAGGAACTGGTATGCGAGCGCCTGACTACCCGGCTGCGGGAAACCCACGATATTTTCAGTCTCTCAAGACAGAACTGGTTCGAACTCCGGGCCGGCCGTCCCCTGACCTTCCAGGACCAGCCCCCGGACCGCCGCCAAATGCTGCACTCGGCCATCATATACAAGGTGGAAATCACGGCAGATACGGTTCTGGACCGGATCAGCGCCACGATTTCAGCCGTGTCCGCCGACGGTCGCAGCCTGCCCGGGGTCATCGCCAGCGGTCCCCTGGGCTTTGGCCGGGAGAGCCTGGCCCGCCAGCTCTATTACGCCGCCGCCAACCGCAATCCCTATCCCGAAGGTCTCGAGGAACGCCCCTATGTCTCGCTCGACCGGCTCGCCTACAGCCTGACCACGGAACTGGCGGAAGCCTATCGCAACGGCCTTGAAATCGGCGGCCAGCAGGTTGCCGACCGCGAGGTCAAGGTGCTGCTGTACACTAACGCAAAGGGCCTGGCCACCGGGCTGAGCGAAGAGGTCCAGGCCTCGCTGCAGCAGGCCCTGATCGGCCAGAAAGGCTTTACCTGCGTGGTCAGCCGGCAGGATTTCGGCCCGGCCCTGCGCCAGATCGATTTTTACCGGTGGCATTCCGGGGCCTTCAAGACCATTGACCTGCCCAAATTTGAACCCGGCACCGTACTCCTGATGGCCGATATCAGCCGACCCCGGACCGGCGGCATCTTCAGCGTCGCCCTCCGGGCGATCTGGCGCACCGACCCCCTGGAAGACAAGCACGGCAACCTGGTTGAAGAGAGCGGCAGCGGAACCTACGTCTCAGGCTTTACCGCCAAGGCCTACTTCAGCGATCGGGATCTGTTCTACCGCTACGGCCGCCGCGAACCAGACCGTCGCCAGCCCCGCCGGGTAAAAACCGCCGGCCGGCAGCCGGCCCCGGCCCCGCACCAGGCCCGGCCGGCATGGAGCGGTCCGAGCAATGAAATCAATCTCTGCTTCTACAACTTTACCGAAATCTTGAGACAGCGCATTTACCCGGTGCTCAACCGGGCCCCGGGCGTCACCTGGCTGCGGCGGGCGGATGAACTCTGCGCCAAAAATTCCGATTGTCTCTGTTACGAAATCTGGTATCACGGCAGCCGGGAGGATCTCGAAGCCTGGCTGCGCCGCTACCTGAAAACTTCGAAAAGCGTCGACTTCTACATCACCAGCAACGGGCCGGGGCGTCTCGAAGTCCATTTCAACGGCGGTTTCAACTAGGAAACCAGCTTTACCGACGCAATACAAAACAAGCATTCTGGTTCAATCCAGGGGAACTTCAAACATCTGATGGGAGGAAAAAGATGAAAAGAATCAACACCAACAAACCAGTCCTGATTGCTGTCTGCCTGCTGACCTTCTGCCTGGCCTTCGGCTCCCTGGCGGTTTCGATTGCCGCGGCCAGCCCTCAGCGCATCGTGGTCCTGCCTTTTTACGTCGAAGAGGGCCGGGATGCCAACCAGGGCGGCAATGCCACCCTCCATTTCCGCCGTATGCTGCGTTTCATCAACAATCAGCTTGTCCGCCACGACTTCGAAGTCATCAACCCCTATGCCAGGGATGCCCAGGAACGCGAGTTCAACCGGGTCATGGAGCGGGCCCGGGAAGATTCGCCGATGGCCGCTATGGAGGTTTGCAAGCGCTACGGGGTGGATGCCGCCTATATCGTCTGGCTGCGGGTCAAGATCCGCCAGACCCAGGACGGCTTCTGCAAGGCCAAGGCCCGGCTCGACGGTGAGGGCTATGACAGCGCCGGACACGACCTCGGCATCGGGGTCTCGAAAACCTGGGTCGAAACCGCCCGCGACTGCGACGACGCCATCGCCGAATGCGAAAAAGAGGTCGGCGACATCGTCGGTCGCAAACTTACCGCCTGGTCGGGCGGCCCGGTCCGGCATGGCGCGGCCGGCGGCGGAGCCGCAGTGGTCGGCGACACCACCTCCAGTGGCGGCGGCGGAGCTTTGAAACGCAACCTGCGCAAATATGAAAATATCGTCGAAGTCCGGCTCGACGGGGCCACGGAATACGAAGCCGCCGAGGCCATGGGCAAGATTCTCAACACCGCCACCGGCGTGGTTGAAGCCAAGCGTTACGGCTCCAACCTGGTCCCCAACAATCCCAAGGCCAGTTGGGCCACCTGGCGGGTAACCTACCAGGATACCGACCCCTTCCGCCTCCAGGCCAACATCATGACCATGATCAACCAGGTTCTCGATGCCG
>WFRT01000019.1 GCA_015486445.1 Pseudomonadota bacterium
CAGCCAGACCGGGGCGGCCATCCGCAAGCTTTTGGGCCTGGCACCCAAAACCGCCCGCCGGATCCTGAAAGACGGCAGTGAAGAGGATATCCCTCTCGCTCATGTGCACCCCGGCGATCGGCTGCGGGTGCGGCCCGGGGAAAAGGTTCCGGTCGACGGCGTCGTCCTCGAAGGCCGCTCCAGCGTCGACGAATCGATGATTTCCGGTGAACCGTTGCCGGTCGTCAAGGAGCCCGGTGACCCGGTGGTCGGGGCTACCGTGAACGGCAAAGGGAGTTTGGTTATCAGGGCTGAAAAAGTGGGCAGTGAAACCCTGCTTGCCCGGATCGTGCAGATGGTGGCCGAGGCCCAGCGCAGCCGGGCGCCGATTCAAAAGCTGGCCGACCTGGTGGCCGGGTGGTTTGTGCCGGCCGTTATCCTGGTTGCCCTGGCCGCTTTTGCCGCCTGGTCGTTATGGGGGCCGGAACCGCGCCTGGCCCATGCCCTGATCGCGGCGGTTTCGGTGTTGATCATCGCCTGTCCCTGCGCCCTGGGGTTGGCGACGCCGATGTCGATTATGGTTGCCACCGGCCGGGGAGCGACCCTGGGGGTCCTGTTCAGAAATGCCGAGGCGATCGAAACCCTGGAGAAGATCGACACCCTGGTGGTGGATAAAACCGGCACCTTGACCGAAGGAAAACCCCGCTTGACCGGGGTGGTGCCGACAGCCGGGGTTGCCGAGGAGAAACTGCTGCGGGCGGCCGCCGTCCTCGAAAAGGGGAGCGAGCATCCCTTAAGCGATGCGGTTGTCGCCGGGGCCTTGAGCCGCGGGATCAAACTCGATGGCCAGGTCGAGCATTTTGTCTCCCATACCGGGCGCGGGGTTTCCGGAATCATCGATGGTGAAAAGGTTTTGCTCGGCAACCGCAAATTGATGACCGGGTTTAAGGTCGATATCACGGTTCTGGAAAAAGCGGCGCGGGGTCGGGAAGAAAAGGGGGAAACCGTGGTCTTTGTGGCACTTGAGGGGCGCCCGGCCGGCCTCCTGGCAATCTCCGATCCGATCAAGCAGACAACCCCCGAAGCGGTGCGCCAGCTTCATGCCGAAAAAATCCGGATTGTCATGCTTACCGGCGACAACCGGGCCACGGCCGAGACCGTAGGCGCCGAACTTGGCATCGACGAGGTTGTTGCCGAAGTTTTGCCGGATGAAAAGGCGGAGGCGGTAAAAACTCTTCAGCAGGAGGGGTGCCGGGTGGCGATGGCCGGAGACGGTATCAACGACGCCCCGGCCCTGGCCCTGGCCGATGTCGGCATTGCCATGGGTACCGGTACCGACGTGGCCATGGAATCGGCCGGGGTAACCCTGGTCAAGGGTGATCTCCTGGGGATTGTCAGGGCCCGTAAACTGAGCCGGGCGACGATGGCCAACATCAAGCAGAATCTTTTTTTCGCCTTTGTCTACAACAGCCTGGGAGTTCCGGTTGCCGCCGGTATTCTCTACCCCTGGTTCGGCATCCGTTTGAGCCCGATGATCGCGGCGGCGGCGATGAGCCTTTCCTCGGTGTCGGTAATTGTCAACGCCCTGCGCCTGAAAAAAACCGCAATCTGAGTTTTCGCTCCATTTCCAGGCCGCTGGCGGGATCTAGGCAAATCCTGAAAGCTGAAACCCTTAGAGTCTTGGGGCCGGGCCGTTGTCCGGAAAGCGGTCCGTCCCCTGACCATTGACATAAAATATCAACGCGTAAACAAATTCCGCAACTTGAAACAAGCGGTCTTTCGCCCTGTAGAAAAGTGACTTTTCTATGAGGCTGCGAACCGACAACCTTTGATGCCAGACAGGAGAATGACAGATGAAAAAAATGATACTCAGCGTGTTTTTGTTACTTATGGTAATGGTTATGTCCGGCCCGGTTATCGCCGGCAGCATGATGAACAATGACGGCCAAATGCAGAATATGCAGAATATGCATTCAGGCCAAGGCATGATGAACAACGGCGGCCAGATGCAGAATATGCATAAAATGAATAATGCGCAGCCGGGCCAGGGCATGATGAAGTGCCCGATGACGGCCGAGCAGATGCAGAAAATGCGGGCCGAGATGGAAAAGATGAAAACCCTGCGTCAGCAGATGCTGGCGGCCCAGGATCCCGCGGCGCAAAAACAGCTGGCCCGGCAGCATCTCGCGGCGATGGAAAAATGCCTGCAGATGCTCCCGGCTGCGGGCCGGATGAATGGTTGCTGCGGCA
>WFRT01000020.1 GCA_015486445.1 Pseudomonadota bacterium
ATTAAATCTTTCAAGCTGGTCCGGAGCGGAGTTTTCCAGGAAGAGGAGATAAGTGAACTCCTGCTGCGGCCGGCCGGGTCGGAAAGCGGGGGCCGGGTCGACGAACGCATCAGCGGCACCCGGACCCTGGCCGACAACCTTTCCGATCTGAAGGCCCAGGTGGCGGCCAACCGCCGCGGCATCGAGCTCATTTTCCAAATGATTGACCACTATTCCCTGGAGGTGGTCCAGGCCTACATGGGTCATGTTCAGGACTCCGCCGAGACCGCGGTGCGCGGCAGTCTCCGGAAACTGGCCGCCGGGATGGCGGCGGCCGGGCGGGGGAGGGTTGATCCCGCCACCGGGCAGGTGAAGGTTTCGGCCTGTGATTTCATGGACGACGGCACGAAGATCGAGCTGACCCTCGCCATCGACCCGGAAAGCGGTTCGGCCCGGCTCGATTTTACCGGCACCGGCCTGCAGGTCTGGGGCAACACCAACGCCCCGCCGGCGGTAACCAAGTCGGTGGTTCTTTACTGTCTGCGCTGTCTTATTGAAGAGGATCTGCCGCTCAATTACGGGGTCTTGAAACCGATCGAAATCGTGGTCCCGCCCGGCTGCCTGCTCGATCCCGATCCCGAAGCCGCGGTCGTCGGCGGCAACGTTTTGACCTCGCAGCGCCTGGTTGACGTTATCCTCAAGGCCTTCGGCGTCGCCGCCGCCTCGCAGGGCTGCATGAACAATCTCACCTTCGGCTGCGCCGCTTTCGGCTACTACGAAACCCTGGGCGGCGGGGCCGGGGCCGGACCCGGCTGGGTCGGCCAGTCCGGGGTGCACGTGCACATGACCAACACTAGGATTACCGACCCCGAGATCCTGGAGCGCCGCTACCCGGTGCTGCTGCGGGAGTTTTCCCTGCGCCGGGGTTCGGGCGGCTCCGGCCGCTGGCCCGGCGGCGACGGCCTGGTCCGCGAAATCGAGTTCCTGGCCCCGCTCAACGTCGCGATTCTTTCCGAACGCCGGGTTTTCGCTCCCTACGGGATGGCCGGCGGCGGTTCCGGGGCCCGGGGCCGCAACACCTTTATCCGGGCCGATGGTCGGATTGTCAACCTGGGCGGCAAGAACGAACTCAAAGCCTTTTTCGGCGACCGCATGCGGGTTGAAACCCCGGGCGGCGGCGGCTGGGGAGAGGTTGGAGACCAAAGATGAGGACCTATCTTGACTGCCTGCCCTGTTTCATGAGCCAGATCGTTCGGGTCGGGCGGATGCTGGGGCTTGCCGAGGAGGATTGCCTGGCGCTGCTGCGGGAGTTTGCCGGCCGCTTCGACGAGATTGAACTTTCCGACCCGCCGCCCAAGGTTTCGATCGCGCTCTATGAAATGATCGGCCGCCGGCTCGGCCTCGCCGACCCCTTTCGCGAGTTCAAGCGGGAACATACCGAGCGGGCCCTGCGCCTCTATCCCCGGCTGCGGGAGAAGGTGGCGGCCGCGACCGCCCCCTTGAGCCTGGCGGCCCGCCTGGCGGTGGCCGGCAACGTCATCGATTTCGGGGTGGCCTCGGAGTTCGATCTCGAAGCCGAAATCGAACAGGTGGTCGACGGCGGCGCTTTCGGCCGCTGGCAGGAAGAGGAGTTCTTTTCCGCCCTGGCCCGGGCCGACTGGCTGCTCTATCTCGGCGACAATGCCGGCGAGACGGTTTTTGACCGGCTCTTTATTGAAACCCTGGTGGAAAGGTTCGGTATCAAGGTGCGTTTCGTGGTGCGCGGCGGCCCGATTATCAATGACGCCACCCTTGAAGATGCCCGGGCCGCAGGCCTTGAAAACTGCGCCGAACTTGTCTCTTCCGGCTGCCCGGCCCCGGGCACCGTGCTGGAACTCTGCACGCCTGCCTTCCGTTCCCTGTTCGCCTCGGCCCCGCTGATTGTCAGCAAGGGCCAGGGCAACTTCGAAACCCTCTCCGAAAACCCCGCCCCGATCTTTTTCCTGCTCAAGGCCAAATGCCCGGTGGTGGCCGGTCACCTGAAAGCCCGGCTGGGCGAACTCCTGCTGGTTGAAAACGACTGGTAACTATTCAGCTAAATTATATCTCCCCTCTTTCAGGAGGGGGCGGGGGTGGTTTTTCTGAGCGGTTTCGGAAAGATTTCGTCGTTTTTCCCAGCGAGCGGGAGCCCATAAGCATTGCAACTGTCTGAGCGTAGCGAGTTTTGCAATGCGGGCGTAGCGAGCGCTGGAAAAACAGAAATCTTAACGCTTAGCGAAGAAAAGCCGCGCCCGACCCCGTATTCGGCTGAATAGTTACATCAAACTTTTATCCGTGGCCGCCGGGATCCGGGCGAAAGGGTGGTTTAGGTTGCTAGAGTCCGGGTAAATATGCTATAAATAAAGTTCTTGCCGCCGTTTGGGGCTGGCCGGGAGGTCCCGGCCGCGGGTTTTCGGCCACGGCGCAAACCGGACAGGAGAGAGGGGGCCGCGCCGGCGCGGGTGAAGATGGTGAAAAGGTTCAAGGGCAATTGTGAATGCAAACCGGAGGCCGGCCTGGCCGAGCGCCTGCTGGAAGCCCTGGGCGGCAGCCGGCGCCTGGTGATCATGACCCACAACAACCCCGACCCCGACGCCCTGGCCTCGGCCTGCGGGCTGGCCGCGGTGATGGGGCAGCTGGCCCCGAAATGCCGGGTGCAGATCGCCTACGGCGGCATGGTCGGCCGGGCCGAAAACCAGACCATGATGCGCTACCTGCCCTGCAAGGTGGTGCCTTTCAGCCGCATCCGGGGGCGTGACAAAGTGGCTTACGCCCTGGTTGATACCCAGCCCGGGGCCGGCAACAACTCCCTGCCCGAAGATCGGCTGCCGGTCATCGTCATCGACCATCACCCGCCCAAGGCGTCGACCCGCGAACTCCTGAAGCAGACCCCCTTCGTCGACATTCGCACCGGTTACGGTTCCTGCACCACCATCGTCAGCGAGTACCTGCAGTGCCTCGAAGTGCCGATCAGTGCCTCGCTGGCCACCGCCCTGGTGTACGGGATCAGTTCCGAAACCCAGCACCTGGGGCGCGAGTCAAGTCCCAGGGACCGCCAGATTTACAACGACCTGGTGCCCCTGGTCAACATGAAGTGGCTCTCGCGCATCGAGTACAGCCGCCGTACCCGGGACTATTTTTCCTACATTCGCCGGGCCATCGACCATGCCTTCGTTTATCGCCAGGTGATCGGCACCCGGCTGGGACCGGTCGACAATCCCGACATCGTTGCCGAGATCGCCGATTTTCTCCTCCTGCACGAGCGCATGAGTTGGTCGATCGTCACCGCCCTCCACGAACAGGTCCTGATCATCTCGATCCGGGCCGCCAGCGATCGCTCCCAGGCCGGCAGGATGGTGCGTTCCCTGGTTGAAAAACGGGGCGGCACGGCCGGCGGCCACAACCAGGTGGCCGGCGGCCAGCTCAACTGCCAGGGAAAAAGCGCGGCCCGGATCGCCGAGCTCGAATGTGACCTGATTCTCGATTTCCTGCGCCAGGTGACCGGGACCGAAAAGATCAAGTCGATCAAGCCCCTGGTTTCCGAAGACCTGGTCAACCCCTGGGCCGCGGCCAACGCCGAGGCTGCCGAAGATGCCGGCTGACCCTTCCCCGCTGACCCTTCCCATTACTACCTTCCGGCAGGGAGAATTCACCCTTGCCGTCTACGCCGTTCCCGGGGCTGAGAAACTGCCCTGGCCGGAGATCGCGGCCCTGGTGCGGGCCGGCCGCGGCCGCTCCCGCAGCGACGGAGAGGCGGGCCGGGGCTCGGTGTTTGTCTTTTCCGGCCGGGAGCTGGGAGTCGATTTCGCCGTGGTCGTGCGCCAGTACCGCCACGGCGGCTTGCTGCGGGGCCTGCTCGGGGATCGTTTTACCGGTGCCGGGCGCTTTCTGCAGGAGCTGCGGATTCACCTGCGGGTTCGAAAACTCGGCCTGCCGACCCCTGAACCCCTGGGAGTGATCGTGGTTCGCAGGGGAGCCCGGCCCGGAGTTTACGGCTACTACGTGACCCGGCGGCTGGAGACGGTCCGGGGCCTGCCGGAATACCTGGACCGGGCGGACCCGGCCCGGCGCCTGGCCCTGGCCGCGGCCCTTGGAACCCATATCAAACGCCTCCACGAGGACGGGATTTTCTACGCCGATCTCCAGGTCAGAAACCTGCTGGTTGAGGCTTCCGGAAAACTCTGTTTAATCGATTTCGACAAGTCGCGCCGTG
>WFRT01000021.1 GCA_015486445.1 Pseudomonadota bacterium
GCATTGCAACTGTCTGAGCGTAGCGAGTTTTGCAATGCGGGCGGAGCGAGCGCTGGAAAAACAGAAATCTTAACGCCTAGCGAAGAAAAGCCACGCCCGACCCCGTATTTGGCTGAATAGTCACAAAAAACACCGGCTTCCTCCGGGCGGCATCACAAGGCCGGGAAAAGACAATCGCGGACGCAGGGGATTCAGCGGCCGGCAGGTGGAAGGCTTGGCGGAAGAACTCAGGCCAGGCAGGAGAGCCAGAGGGCGTAGCTTGCGGCCGACAACATCGTCGTCAGGGAAACCGCGGCCACCGCGAGACTGGGCTGGCCGTTCATCTCCCGGGCCATGACATAGGTCAGGGTCGCGGTCGGCGCCGCCAGCAGGATCATTACCGGGACCTGGTTCTGCACATCGACCCCGGCCAGGCGAAAAAGCAGGAGCCCTACCGCCGGCAGAAGAAAAAGCTTGAAGAAGGCGATCAGCCCGGCCTGCGGCAGCCAGCGGCGCATCAGGGCCGGAGAGAGCGAACTGCCGATCAGCAAAAGCCCCATCGGCAGGGCCAGGCCGCTTAGAATCATCAGGAAACGGTCAAACACCTCGGGCAGGGGCAGCCCGCTCAGGTTGAAAACAATTCCCCCGACGGCGGCCAGGATTACCGGGTTAAGCAACACCCGATAAACCAGGTCCCGGCCGCGACGCTGTTGTTCCCGCCGTTCCCCACCGTAAACCTGGAGCAGCACCACACCGAGAAAATTCTGCATGACCATCAGAAAACCAATCATCATGCTGGTGCGGGCAAACCCGCTTTCGTCAAGATAGTAGTAGGAAACAGCCAGCCCGATATAACCCAGGTTGCCATGGATAGAGGCCTGGGCGAAGGTCCCGGAGAGCGGACCATCATGGTCCCGGCGCCAGCTGTTGCAGGCCACCGCCAGGGCGGTAACCAGCCCGACCGCGGCCAGCATCAGGAAAACCGCGGCCGGATCGAACTCGGAGCGCAGTGCGGCCCGGCACAGGGCCCGGAAAACCAGGGCCGGAATCGCCAGGTAGAAAACCAGCCGGTTGGCGGAGCCGACAAAATCATCGGTGATAAAACCGAGCCGCCGGACCCCGGCCCCGAGCCCGATCAACATAAAGATCGGAATAATCGTTACAATTATCCTGCCCATTTCCCCACCGGAAAAATTTTTATTTTATTTCCCGCCCACTGTTGCTATTATTGCAGATCACTGGTTCCACTTTCAATTCACCCTGCAGCAGCCTCAGCCAACCTGGATTTCCAATGCCGGCCGCCAAGCCCTCTAGAAAACCGCCGCCTCTGATGGTCGCCCCGGACCGGGCCGTGGTGCTTTCGGCCGGCACCCTCTATACCCTGAAGCTTTCGGAGGCCTTTCGGATTGCCTCAGAATGCGGCTTCGACGGGGTCGAGCTGATCATCAACACCGTTTTTGAAGACGGGAACCCGCATCGCATCGTTGAGAAGCTGCTCAAGATCTGCCCCATTCTTTCGATCCACGCCCCTTTTTTCAAACTCCGGGGATGGGGACACGGGGGCAGGGCCCTGGTGCGCTGCGTCGAACTGGCCCGGGATTTCGGCATCCCGGTAGTCAACTTTCACCCGCCCCTGTGGTTTCCTCCGGAAATCAAGTTCTACCGCTGGTTCCGCCAAATCGAGGATTTCCAGGCCCTGGCCGCTGACAGCCAGGTGATGGTCACCATCGAAAACATGCCCTATGTCGGCCGCCGCATCCGTTTCAATCCCAACATCCTGAAAAAGACCGACGACATGCTGAAGTTCATCGAGGCCCGCAACCTCTACATGACCTTCGACACCACCCACATCGGCTCCCACAACCCCAACTTCCTGGGCGAGTTTCAGCGCCTGTTCGCCACCGGCCGGATCAAGAACATCCATTTCAGCGACTACGGCCACCAGCGTGAACACCTGTTCCCGGGCCGCGGCGTCCTGCCCCTGACCCGCTTTCTCTATCTCCTCAAGACCCACAATTACGCCGGCGCGGTCACCCTCGAACTGAGCCCCCGGGAACTTCCCGACCGCCGGGACCTGATTGTCGAAAGCCTGACCGAGGTCAACAAGTACCTGCGCACGGAACTTTTCTGAAGCCGGAAACGGGCAAAAAAAAGGGCGCTCCCGAAAAAGCGCCCAGCAGTCCCCGCGACCTGTCGCCGGGCCAACCTCAGCCGATCTTCAAAATCTCGGTCAGGCTGTAGAGTTCGAGAAACTGCTCGAGTTGACGCGAGACCTTGACCAGCACCATTTCACCGCCCCGTTCGGAAAGCTTTTTCTGGGCGGCGACGATCGAACCCAGGGCGCTGGAATTGAGATAGGTCACGCGCTCCATGTCGAGTACCAGCCGCTCGGCTCCCGACTCGACCGCGCTCCGCAGTTCCCGGGAAAACTCGTCCCAGGTTTCGATATCGGCCACATCCCCCTTCAACGCGAGTCTCTTTTCCATCCTCAATCCTCCTCACTCCCGGCCCCACCGCAACCGGGAAACTAGTCCTCGATCTCCTGGGTAAACCAGCGCTTGATATTCTTGAAGTAAAAAATCAGAATCACCATCAGCACCGCCAGGACAACATATTTGAAGGTGGCGATGTGCTGGTCGAGGTAGTCGAAAAAAAAGGTCCAGAGAATGATCGCGGCCAGGGTGCCACTGAAGACCGCGGCAAAATTGCGCTTGACGCTGAACTTGAGAAAGTAGCCGATTATCGACCCGGCCGCCGGCCCGGTCACCGGCAGGGGAATCATGACGAACAAAAAAACCCCGAGCCAGCCGTAGCGGGCCACGACATCCTTGTGCTTTAAGGCCTGTTTCTCGGCGTTGTTGGCGGCGATGGTCAGCCAGCGGCAGTTGATATAGTTCTTGAAGGTAAAAACAAACAGGGAGTAGCAGTAGCAGACGATCAGCACCTCGAGGAACATGTTGTAGAGGATCGTAACCCATTTTGAAAAACCGAAGGCGATGCAGATCCCGATGCCGGCGGACCGGCCGCCGAAGGTATGGGCGATGAAGGCCAGCAGCAGGGTCTGGGATTCCTTGACGTTGATCGTCAGGTAGTAGGCCACGAGAGCGACAAAGATCAGGGTCAGGAAGATGCCGAACAGGAAAACCCGGCCTTCGGGACTCTGGTAAAGAGCCCGGCCGACGCCGGTCGGGGGAGGCCCGGCGGCCGCGGCTGCCTGATCGGCGCTTTCCGGCCCCGATCCCGGCATGGGCGGACCCTGACAGTCTGGTTTCGATGCGGGAGAATTCATACGGTAAAACGGGTTTAACCAGGTTGCGGGACCAGCTGTGGTCCCCTTGGGATAAAAAGCTATTGACTACAACGGTTGCACCGGAATTGTCAAGTTTTTGCTGGTTTACAGCGTAGCGGCGCCCCGGCGGACCGGGAGCGGAGCCGGTCCCCGGCCGCCGACCAGCGGCACCTTTTTCATCTCTTTCATGATCCAGACGATGCGGCGGGCAACCGCGGCGTTGGGATGGTCCGGCCGCCAGAAATGGGGACCGGGCAGCACCGCGGCCAGGCGGGCGGCCTGTTCGGCGTCCAGGGCCACGGCCGGGCAGTGAAAATAATAGCGGGCGGCGGCCTCGGCCCCGCGCAGGCCGGGCCCCCAGTCGACGCTGTTGAGATAGAATTCGAGGATCTTTTCCTTGCTCCAGATCAGTTCGAGGCAAAGGGTGTAATAAGCCTCGACCATTTTCCGCAGCCAGCTGCGGGCCGGCCAGAGAAACATGGTCCGTGCGGTCTGCATCGAAATCGTGCTCGCCCCCCGCAGCCGTCCCCCCTCCCAGATGGCGTGCAGGGCCTGCCCGAGTTCCACGAAATCAAAGCCGTGGTGGCGCAGGAAACGCTGATCCTCGGAGGCCAGTACGGCCCGGCGCAGGTTTGGCGAGATCTCCTCTAGGGGCACCCAGGGCTGGGCCCGTGGAGGTTCTCCCCGGTCAAGGTAATAGCCGGCCCAGGCCACGGCCCGGGGCACCGTCAGGGGCGGCCGGCACCAGCCGAACAAGGCCACTTCGGCCAGGGTCAGCAGGACCACGACGATGACCAGCGGCCCCAGCAGGCGAAAAAGCGATACCCTTTTTTTTCTTTTCTGCTTGCGGGTCATGATGCCGATTGACGAAAGCTGGAAAAACGTTTAGAACCTTGAACATGAACGGTTCTGACAAAAATTTCAGTCTCTGGACGGTAATCTTTTTCCTGTTGCTTTTCACTGCTCCGGCCGCAGCCGGGAAAGGCGCGCCGCCGGTTTCCGGGCCGCCGCCCCGAAACCAGGCCGGCCCGCCGGAGGTCCCGGTTTTCAGGCTGCCCCGGCAGTTAAGCTTCTGCGGTGAAAAGCTGCCCCTTGAGCAACGCTACGGCCGGGAGATGCTGGATCGGGAATTCACCATCACGGTCTATGACCGCACCCAGGTCGTTCTCTGGCTCAAGCGGGCCCCCCGCTACCTGCCGTTCTTTTCCCGGGAGCTGAAAAAAGCGGGCCTGCCGGACGACCTCAAATACGTGCCGGTCATCGAAAGCTCCCTGATCGAAAACATCCATTCCCGGGCCGGGGCCGCCGGGCTCTGGCAGTTCATCCGGCCCACGGCCCGGCGCATGGGGCTGCGGGTCACCGCCACCCTCGACGAACGCCTCGACCCCCTGGCTGCGACCCGGGCGGCACTCCGCTACCTGGCCCAGCTGCACGAGGAGTTCGGCAGTTGGGCCCTGGCCCTGGCGGCCTACAACTGCGGAGAACAGCGGGTCGCCAAAGAGCTCGCCCGCCAGCAGGCCCGGGACTATTTCCAACTGGCCCTGCCCCGGGAAAGTGAGCGCTACCTCTACCGGCTGGCCGCGATCAAGCTGATCATCACCCGCCCCGAGGCCTACGGTTTCCGGCTCCCGGCCGACCAGCTCTACCCCCCGCTGCCCAACCGGCGGGTGGTCCTCGACCTGAAACACGAATACTCCCTGACCGATTTCGCGCTGGCCCTGGGCACCACCTACCACGCCCTGAAAAAACTCAACCCCCAGTTCATCTCCCGCCGCCTGCCACGGGGCCGCTTCAACCTGCTGCTGCCGGACCGCTGCAGAAAAGACCCGACCCTGGCACTGCAAAAACTCTCCCCCCTGCCGGAGCTTTCCGCCCCGCGCTTTCATATCGTCAAGCGCGGCGACACCCTCGGCGCGATCAGCCGGCGCTACCATGTCCCCACGGCCCGGATCCGGGAACTCAACCGGATCAAAAACAGCCGGATCATGATCGGCCAGCGGCTGCGTCTGCGGTAGACGACCAAACCCCGGGCGGGAAATCAGAACTTCCCGATTTCGGCCAGTTCCGCCAGCCGTTGCCGGTCGACGATGGTTATCTTCGCCCCCTCGATCCGGATATATCCGGCCTTCTGCAGTTTTCTCAAAATCCGTGACAGGGTCTCGGGAATGGTGCCCAGCAGGCTGGCAAGCTGAGTCTTGGAAAGCTCGAGTTCGAGTTCATCCCCGTTGGCCTGCCGGCGGCTGAGCAGCAGCAGGTGGGCCGCCAGGCGGCCGGGCACTTCCTTCAAGGAAAGGGAGTCGACCATCCGGGCGAACTGGCGCAGCCTTTGTGACAACACGGCCAGCAGGTTCAGGGCCAGGGACGGGTTGCGGGTCACGAGGTCGACAAAAGCGTCCCGGGGCAAAAAAACCAGGCGACAGTCTTCCAGGGCGGCGGCATGGGCCGGAAAGCTCCGGCCGGCAAACACCGGGGCCTCGCCGAAGGGTTCGCCCGGACCCAGGATATGAAGAATCTGTTCCTTGCCGTCGGCCGAAATCATGTAGACCTTGACCCGCCCCTCCTTGACCAGATAAAAACCATACCCCGGATCTCCGGCGGTAAAAATCGTCGCCCGCCGCCGGTAGCTGACCACCATGGCAATCCCGCAGAGATCCTGGAGATAGGCATCATCCATCCCGGCAAAAAGCGAGGTCCCGCCCAGCCACTGCAACAGCGATTTGCACTGCTCCCCTTCCATCGACTACCTCTCCCCCCGGCACCGCCGGCCGCGAAACTACAGTTACCGTTTCCGCTTTACCACATTTTCGCTCAATACTCCACTCCCGGCAATTAAATTCAGCCGGGTTGACTTAAGTCAAAGATTGACAGCGGAAAATATATTAAAAAGACATTATTGGTTCACATTACATTGAAAGCCGCCCGGCCCCGGGCCGAAAAGCGGCTTCCGGCAACCGGCTGCTGTTCAAACCGGAAAAAAAATAATTGGAGAGATATCATGCGCTGCCCCGGACAGGATTCCCGCTACTGGAAACATGACGCGATCTTCGATGCCAAATGCCCCGACTGCGGCACCGAGATCGAATTTTTCAAAGACCAGACCACCGCCAAGTGCAAAGGCTGCGGCAAGCAGGTCATCAACCCCAAGATGGATTTCGGCTGCGCCTCATATTGCCAGTACGCCGAACAATGCATGGGAGAACTGCCGCCGGAGCTCCTGGCCAATCGCGACGACCTGCTCAAAGACCGGGTCGCCCTCAAGATGAAGATGCACTTTCGCAAGGACTTCAAGAATGTCGGCCAGGCCACCAAGGTCGCCCGGTTCGCCGCCAAGATCGTTCCCGAGGAAGGCGCCAACCCGGCCATCGTGCTCTGTGCCGCCTACCTCCACAATATCGGGGCCAAGGGCGAGGAGAACCCGAGCCCGGAAAAACTCGAGGAAACCGCGGTGGCCATGGGCCGGGAGATCCTCGCAAGCCTCAGGGCCAAGGAGGAGTTGACCGAACAGGTAGTGAACATTCTCGACCACTTCTACCATCCCGGGGAAAATGAGAACCTGGATTACAAGTGCGCCCGTGACGCCTACATGATCTACCTGCTGCAGGAAAAAAACCGGGAAACCCCGCTCACTGCCGAAGCCCTGGAAGAACACCTGAAAAAAGATTTCATGACCGCAAGCGGCCGGGAACTGGCCCGCAAGAATATCAATATAAAATAGGTTGCGAGGAGAAACTGAAGATGAAAATTTTACGTAAAATCATCCAGATCGACGAAGAACTCTGTGATGGCTGCGGCCAGTGCGTGCCGGCCTGCGACGAAGGCGCCATCCAGGTAATCGACGGCAAGGCCCGGGTGGTGGCTGAAAAATATTGCGACGGCCTCGGCGCCTGTCTCGGCGATTGTCCCCAGGGCGCGATCTCGATTGTCGAGCGGATGGCCGACGACTTCGATCCCGAAGCCGTGGAAGAGTATCTTAAAAACCGCGACCCCGGGAGCAGCCCGCCAGCTGAAACCCTGGCCTGCGGCTGCCCCTCGACCCAGATGCAGACCTTCAACGAGTGCGGCTGTTCCAACTCCGAGACCGGCACCGGGCCGGCCCCGGTCTCCAGACTCGGCCACTGGCCGATCCAGATCCGCCTGATTCCGGCCCACGCTCCTTTTCTCCAGAACGCCGACATCCTGATTCTTGCCGACTGCGCCGCCGTGGCCTATGCCGGCCTGCACCAGGACCTGCTCAAGGACCGGGTCGTCATGATGGGCTGCCCCAAGTTCGACGACCTGCCCGATTACGAAGAGCGTTTTACCGAGATTTTCAGCAAAAACGAAATCAACAGCGTCACCGTGGTCCTGATGGAGGTCCCCTGCTGCTCCGGCCTGCCGACGGCAGTCAAAAACGCCCTCGCCCGGGCCGGCAAGAACCCACCTCTCAAAGAAACCGTTCTGAACCTCAAGGGCACCCCCCTGAGCTGAACCAGTGCTACCGGGGCCGGGCGGGAACTTTCTCCCGCCCGGCCTTTTTCCCGGCCCCGCCCTGGACGGCGGAAGTTGACTTTTGCCCGTTGATCGGCGTAAATGAACACTCCGTGTAACTATTCAGCTAAATCCTATCTCCCTTCTTTCAGGAGGGGGCGGGGGTGGTTTTCAGAGCGATTTCGGAAAGATTTCGTTGTTTTTCCCAGCGAGCGGGAGCCCATAAGCATTGCA